>CAXBHV010001425.1:0-2386 GCA_963974855.1 uncultured Rhodopirellula sp.
GCGACGGATGTTTCGCTACGCATGCGGATGACAGGCGGGAAGCCTATCCCACATTCAGACCGATTTTGACTCGCAATCCGTCGTACGCCAACGATATGCCGGCAGGTAGCTCGCGGTTGGTCTGCTCGTGCTCGAGATCGTGAGAGATGTGCGTGAAATAAGTCTGCTCGGCTCCGACCCGGCTGGCCATCTCGATCGCCTCGGCCAAATTAAAGTGCGTTGGATGAATCGCGTGCCGCAGCGCCCCGACCACAAACGTCTTGACCCCGCGAAGTCGCTCGACCGATGAATCGGGAATCCCGTTGGTATCGGTGCAATAAGCAAAATCGCCCATTCGGAACCCCAACACGTTGAAATGAGGCCCGTGCGTCATCGGGATCGGAGTGATCGGAACTCCAAACACCTCAAACGTATCTTCGACAATATTGCGAAAACAGAGCTGCGGTACCGCGCCCGGATGCGTCGGCTCGCGTTTCGAAAACGCGTAATCAAACGAATGGCGGATCCGTTGCTCGACGTGACTTTGGCAATACAGGGGGACTGGGTAGCCGAGCCGAAACGGAAAAAGACGCAAATCGTCTAACCCGAACAGATGGTCTGCGTGCTCGTGAGTGAACAATACGGCGTGGATCAGCGGTATTTTTTCTCGCAGCAACTGCGTCCGCAAATCGGGCGGCGTATCGATCAAAATCGTTCGTGACGCGTGATGCGGCGTCTCGTGATCGAACTCCGGATCGCTGTATGCAATCGACTCGGGCAACCGAATCGTGATCGCACATCGAGTGCGGTTATTGCGGGGATTATCGCTCTGGCACACCGCGCATTCACAGCCCAACGCGGGCACACCGACGCTGGTTCCCGTCCCCAAAAAGACGACTTCGGCCTGAGTGAATGGATCGGATCCCGAAGCAGCGGAATTCGGGGGCGGCGGGGGCTCTGGCTTGACCATAACGAAGGAACTTCTCAGCGATTTGGAAAGCTGTCAATAAGCCCCTTGGCTGCGGAGGGCTGTTTCTGCGATACTCTTGGGCTTGGCTGATAAAAATCCATGTGTTTTCGTGAGCCGTAGGCGATCGCCTCGGACCTTCCTACACAAGCTTGGCCTCTCGTCGAGAGGCCCGTGGCAAACGCCATCGGCTCCATTTTTATCAGCTCCATTATGAGCCAATCACGTTAAACGTCATCAAAAAGCAGGAAGAACTGAATGTTCAAGAATTTTTCACCTTGGTTACTTGGAATCAACGGCCGTCAAAGTGAATTGATCGAGTTGGCGTTGACCTACGGGTTCCGCGGCATGGATGTCGACATGGCTGACATGCTTCGTCGCTCGCAACGCACCAGCCTGGATGAAGCCACCAAGTACCTTCGTGCAACCGATATCAAAATCGGTGGCTTCGATTTGGGCGTCAACCTGGACGCGGACGACGATACGTTCACCGCTCAAGTCGCGACGCTGCACCCAATGGCCGAAATCGCCAAAGAGCTGAAGGTCAAGCGAGCTTACTTGCGTCTGCCCGCCGCGACCGACCGTCTGCCCTACCCCGAGTACTTTGAAACTCAACGTGCTCGTTTGAACCAAATCGCTGAAGTTCTCGCACCTCGCGAAATTCGCTTGGGCGTTTCCTTCTCGGCCGGCAAAGAGTTGGCCGAAGGTAAAGAGTTTGAATTCGTTCGCGACGTCGAAGGCTTCATCGCTTTGATCAGCAGCATTCCAGCCGCCAACATTGGCTACATCGTCGACACCTTTGATTGGGTCGTTGGCAAAGGCACGCTGGAACAACTGACCGGATTGGACGCAGAAAAGATCGTTGCCGTACGTTTGGGTTCGGTCGCCAGTGACGCGACTGCCGAAACCGCCAAGACCACCGATCGCGTGTTGCCCGAAAAAGAAGGCGGATTGGCTCACGTCAGCGTGATCAGCCACTTGAAGGCAGCTGAGTACAAGGGCCCTGTTTCGCCGACCGCATCGTCGTCACGTTACAAAGGCCAAACGCGTGAAAACACCGTTCAAAAGGCTCAAGAAGCAATCGATTCGATCTCGCGTGACGCCGGCGTTCACGTCGCGCCATTGCCAATGGATCTGATCGAAGACGTTCCTTACGAGCCAACTCCAGCAACCTAAGTTGCTGCCGGGAAGCCAATCAAAAAGTAGCGAAACTCGCCAAGAGTTTCGGGACAGTCAAATACAAAAAGGCCGGTAACATACTCAAGTGTTACCGGCCTTTTTTCGTTTGTTGATTTCGCAAGCCAATTGTCGCTCGGCTTTCCAAGCCGTTGGCGTGCGTCGGGTTTGACGGTCGATGCGAGTGAGAGGCCACGTTTGATTTGGATGCGGCGTTCAGCGCTGGCGGTTCCAGCTTGGAAAGCTGGCCGACAATGGGTGCGC
>CAXBHV010001426.1:0-2379 GCA_963974855.1 uncultured Rhodopirellula sp.
AGGCGGTTGCGACAACCAAGGGGGGCGAAAAGGAGGTTTCCCCGTGTTAGGATCTTGCAATCAAGAATCAAAGTTTAACCTTGTATCGAAAACAGGAATCAAAATGTTGCTGCAATCCATCACGGTTTGTAAACCGTGGATCATGTTTAGTCTCGTTTGCGGAATGGTCATCAGCGGAGCCGTCGCAGCGGCCGGCGAAGTCGATCCGCAGCAAAAGGATTGGTACGAAAAGTACAAGAATCAACAGAACATTCCGCCCGCCGATGAGATGTTATTGAACACCGAAGCGGAACCCGACTTGTCCGAAGGGTTCACCCCCCTGTTCAACGGAAAAGATTTGACTGGTTGGTCCCCCAAGGGCGGCACGTGTACGTTCGAAGCGAGCGACGGAGTGCTGAAGGGAACCTGCGTCCCTGGATCGCCAAGCACTTACCTGTCCACCGACAAAGATGACTATCGTGATTTCATCTTTACATGCGAGATGAAATGGGAAGTCAACGGCAACTCGGGTGTGATGTTTCGCGCTCAGTCGAAGACGTCCGAATCGAAGAAAGGCGTCAAGTCCGAAACCGTGTTTGGACCGCAAGCGGAAATGGAAGGGATTACCGGCGACCGCCATTGGTCTGGCGGCATCTATGGCCAAAGCTGCGGTGGTTACTTCTACCCGCTGTGGTTGAAAGAGCATCAAGCGGTCCGCGCGGCACTGAAGAAAACGGATTGGAATCGTTTGACGATCATGGCCAAAGGCAACGTCGTCAAAACATGGCTCAACGGTGTTCCCGCAGCCCACTGGGTCGACGATGGCACTTATCCCGAAGGCTTCTTTGGACTGCAGATTCACAAAGGCAACAGCGGCACCGTGCTGTGGCGTGATATCCGCGTCAAAGAACTGACGCAGTAACGAGCGTTTTTTTAGGCTGCAAATTACCGCATTTGCGTTTCGTAGCTACGCTCGCCAGAGCGTGGATTGTTGACGACCAATGCGGATCACCACCTTCTGGCGAAGGTAGCTACCAGAAAATCGTTCACGGCGTTACCCTCGTCCCACCTCAAGATCATTCCCCACCATGGTTTCCATTACCAAGACGCTACTTCATTCCCTTTGCACACGAGTGCTGCTGGTTGTCGCACTCCTGATCGGCATCACCTCTCCGTCCCATGCGGCGACCGAAGCCGATGTGATCGTCTATGGCTCGACGCCAGGCGGTTTTTGTGCGGCGATTGCTGCGGCACGCGAAGGAGCCTCGGTGATCCTACTTGAGCCCACCGATCACGTGGGCGGCGTCAATACTGGCGGTCTTTGTTTTAGTGATTCCAATCAAACCGTTCGCAGTACGGTGATGGGGCTGTTCGATGAATGGCATCGCCGAATCGAGCAAGACTATCGATCCCGCGGCGTCACCTTGCCTTACGACGTCAGCGTCAAGGATCAAAGCAAGTGGTCCTACGAGCCACACGTGGCCGCGCGGGTGACTCAGCAGATGCTTGGCGAGGCCAAGGTGACCGTGCTGACCGAACGTGTGCTTGAGTCGGTGGTCAAGGATGGCAGTCGCATCCAAAGCTTGCGAACAAGCGACGGAGATTTCGCGGCCAAGGTGTTTATTGATGGAACTTACGAAGGCGATTTGATGGCCGCGGCGGGCGTCAGCTGGACGATCGGACGCGAGGGCAAAAGTGAATACGGCGAGTCGCTGGCGGGGAAACAATTCACCAAAGGGAAGATGAACATTTCGGGATTGGATGAAGACGGAAATCCACTGCCGCTGATCACCACGACCGATGCCGGCCCCGTGGACCAGGGCGACTCGAATGTGATGGTTTACAGTTTCCGGCTGTGCTTGACCGCCGATCCTAAGAATCGCGTCCCGATGCCCGAGCCGGATCATTATGACCCGGCTCGCTTCGAGGCCGTTCGCCGCCACTTGCTCAACAACGGCAGCGGCGTCGGCTTTGATCTATACGACGTGCCTGGCGGAAAACTGGATGGCAACAATTCGATCGGCGGTCAATTTTCGTTTGGGTTTGTCGGAGCCTGTAACGGATGGAGCGAAGCCGATGCGGCGAAGCGTCAACAGATCTGGGAAGCGCACAAACAATACACGCTCGAGTTCTTCAAATTTTTGACGACCGATCCAGCCATGCCGGAGTCCACACGCAAACACTACTCTCGACTCGGATTGTGCAAAGACGAGTTCGCAAAGTACGGCCACTTCTCGCCGCAGCTTTACGTTCGCGAAGGCCGCCGCATGAAGGGCATGTATGTGGTCAGCCAAAACGATATTTTGGTCGACCAAGAGAAAGAGGATCCGATTATTGTTTCGTCCTTCCCGATTGATTCGCACGATTGCCAGCGGGTTGCATTGCGTGAGGGGGGCGTGA
>CAXBHV010001427.1:0-2379 GCA_963974855.1 uncultured Rhodopirellula sp.
ACTCGATGGGTTTGCCACTTGGGCCGACACCGACCGAGCCATAGTTGATCTTCTCGGCGCCCGCCAACTCGCCCACTTCCTCACGCCACATCGAAAGCAATAGATCGCTATGGATGTCGCGAATTTCGGTATCAAATAGCTCGACGAACACCTGGCCAAGATGGCTGCCACCGCCACCGTTTCCGCCCATCGGACCTTGCGTGTTGGTGATCTTTCCATTCTCGCGATAGGTCAAGCGAACCGGTCCGGTCACTTCATCTACGGGCTGCTCATAGAGTTCATTTGCCGGAATTCCGGTCTCAGTTGCCCGCTGCTCCGCAACACGAATGCTGACGCGACGTATCGCTTCTTCCATCGCCTGCGTCGCGCGATCGGTTTCCGAAGCCGAGGTACCGTCTGGAAACACCACCGTCGCTTGCAAGAAATTGTTATCCGACTTGGGAAACAAAATGCTCTTCACAATTCCACCGCGCACCATCCCAATCGTGATCAAGAACATTGCGATTGCGACTGCGATCATGAACGGGGGATACCGCAGGCTGAACTTAAGCGTAGGGACATAAAACCGTGTGCAAACCCAATCCATCCCTTCCGTTGCACGCACACTGGCCCATCCCAGCAACAGTCCAAACGGTCGCAGCGGATACATCACAACCGAAATAACGCGAAAGACGCCGTGATGCCGGTGCGCCAAGTGGCAGGGCAATACAAACGTGCTTTCCCACAACGAGATCAGCAACATCGCGATCACGGCAAAGGGTATCACCGCCATAAATTTGCCCATCACTCCCGATACAAAAAACATCGGCGAGAATGCGATCACGGTGGTCGTTACCGACGCTGCCACACTCGGCAACACCTCGGTCGCACCGTCGATCGCGGCATCCAACAGTGACTTGCCCATCTGTTGGTGCGAGTAAATATTTTCGCCGATCACGATCGCATCATCGACGACGATGCCTAACGCGACCAGGAACGAAAACAAACTCAGCATATTGAGCGTTTGGTCGCCCCATGACAACATCGCTCCGGCACCGAGAATCGAAATCGGAATACCGAGAGCAACCCAAACGGCCAAGCGGATTTCGAGAAACAACGCGAGCACCAGGAACACCAGAAACAAACCTTGCGCACCGTTTCGCAGCAACAACGAAAGGCGGTCTCGGACATCCTTGCTGCTGTCGCCCCAGATCTCGAATCGATAGCCCTCGGGAAGCTCTTTCAATTCCACATAGTCGTAGACGGCGTCCACCATCGCCAACAGGTCTTCGCTCTTAGTTCGCTCGACGTTCACGACCATGGCCGGTTCGCCATTGATTTCGCCGGTGGCAGTCACGTCCGCGAATTCGTCCTTGACCACGCCTAAATCGGCGACCGTCAACACGACTCCGTTGGGCTGAGTGACCAACGGAAGCTTGGCAATTTCTTCGCCAATTCGTCCTTTATTTTTCGCACGAAGCAAGACTTCTTGGCCTTCGGATTTGAGCAATCCGCCAGGCAACTCGACGTTTCGGTCCCGCAGTATCGACGCCACTTGGCTGAGTGACAATCCATAGCTGCGCAAGGTCGCTTCGGGGATTTCGACATCGATCTGGTAATCGCGTGACCCCATGATCGATGCGGACGAGACCGCATTGATTTGCAACAGGTCATCGCGAACCTCTTCGGCCACCTCACGCAATCGCAACTCGGCTTCGCGAGAACGGTCATCGGGACCGACGACGCCGACACGAATGGCGGCTTCGCGAAACGTGATCTGTTGAATTTGTGGATCTTCGGCCAATACCGGAAAGCTAGGAATCCGATTGACTTCGCGGTCAATCTCGGACATCACCTTTTGCACGTCTTTGACATCGCTGCGCAATTCCGCCAGCACATAGCCCGAGCCTTCTTGGGCAATCGAGGTAACCTTTTTGATCCCGTCGATC
The DNA here is from genome assembly GCA_963974855.1 of uncultured Rhodopirellula sp. Taxonomy (GTDB): domain Bacteria; phylum Planctomycetota; class Planctomycetia; order Pirellulales; family Pirellulaceae; genus Novipirellula. The sequence goes on from CAXBHV010001427.1 coordinate 1,929, forward strand.
GCGCGAATCGCCTCTTCGATCTTTTGACAGATCGCCTCTTCGGTGTCTTGAGGTGTCGCGCCTGGATAGGGGACGGTCACCATCACGACTTCGAGTTCAAATTCTGGAAACACCTCCCGACGCATTTTCCAAAGCGATATGCCGCCGACTAACATGAGCGCCAACATCAAGACGTTCATGCCCGGCGAATTTTTGATCGCCCAACCAATAAACCGTTTCACTGAGCGGTCTCCTTGGTCATGTCCATTCGCAGGTCGGCAGACACATTGGTTGTCGCCGGAGTCGTTTGGGTTGCCACGCCGACTGCTTCAAGCGTATTCATTCGGGCTGGCATCGTGTCTCCGTCAACCGTACCCACGGGGGAGACGACGACGTACGCGCCCGCTTTCATTCGTTGATCTTGGACCTCACAAACCCACCACTTTTTATCGCCATTTTGTAGGGGATTGTC
>CAXBHV010001428.1:0-2379 GCA_963974855.1 uncultured Rhodopirellula sp.
TCTTTCAAGTTCTTCTTCTGCTTGCTTCGTCTTCTCCGCGTCAAGTTCAGGTGCCACAGCTGGCGACGGTGGGTAGAATTCCCCGAGGTTTTCAATTTCGATATGATCCGGTGGATAGTTCAGGTGCTCGTTGATCGGTAGTGGCTGTCCACCTACTCTCGAGATGAGGTATCCGATCGCTTCAACTTTCTCGGATTCGTCCCTGACAGACGCTACGAAATCAAGAGCATTTGTAAAGTCGCTGCCCTCAATCTTATAGTCAACGACTTCCTTCCACAGTGGGCGATCCAATTCTGAATCGTCTGAAAAAGCCACCGTCGAGTAGCGAACTCGAAATACATGGTTCTGAGGGTCCTTCTCTCGTGGAATTTTTTCAATATTCCATCGAGTCGCACTTCTAACTTTAGTGTAATTACGCCCCATCCACACCGTTTGATCATGCCTACCTTGTTTCTCAGTCGGGTCGGTCAGCGTCAAGACAAAACCCAACAACCCGCCGAGCATACTCACTACCAACAAAAGTCGAATAATGGATGGTTTTTTCAGCATGACGTAGTTTCTCCATTGCAATCTCAGGTGACAGATTCGCTTTCGGACATTCTAATAGGCTTAAATGCCCTCGAATCTGGGCGCTGTTTAGCTTCAGAGTTTTCCGGACGATCAAATCCATGCGAAGCACGTAGTTTTCCAGCTGTCACCGAATCAGTGGCCCCTCATCTCGATAATAATCTAGTGACGCACAGGTTTCTGATTCCTACCGGCGCCTAGTGAAAGCGTGCCCAAAACACCGTTGCGGCCCAGGAACGCAGCTGCCGCGCAGCGATGCGACGAATGTGGGAAACAACTCATGTCGGACCCGGGCGAAGAAAAGGTACGGCGAAGAAAAGGTACGCGGGCGAAGAAAAGGTACGCGGACTCTTTTGCGTGCTTTAGAAGGTAGTTTTGCGTTCCGGTGGCCGACGCCGGATGCAACCGATTTCATCGAGCTGATGTTTTTCCACAGTCGGGTACCAGCGCCATCAAGCGGGATGGCGGGAAGTCGCTTTGGTGGTGCTATGCCTCGACGCCAGTCATGAACCGCTGTCGGGTGTGGCCGATGCGCGTTCATTGGAGTCAAGTAATGATTCGGCGGCTATGCAGGTCAGCCAGGGCGATGCAGGCATTCTCTGGGTAGCGGAGCCGCGATGGACGCATTGATATGCAGGTTGCTTCGTGAAGCTACCTGCGGCGACGGGACGGACTACGCTGCCGGGAATGAGTCGTCGCGGCAGATACAAATTCCGCGATCGGACATCGTTCACGCAACGCGATGATTTCAGGCCTAGATACCGAGTTTGGCCAGCGGCGGGTTGCTAGCAATAATCTCGCCTGAATCCGATACCTTTAAATAATAGGAGGACCAAATGTGGACCCGCATCGATACAGCGAAGTCACCCGGCTGCTCCAATTTTTCCCAAATGTTCACCCGATAGTTGTCGTTGTGGTGCCGACACACCTCCACACGATGCAGACGCGGAGGCTTGCCGACTTTCTCCAGAACCTGCGACTTAATCGTTTCCGTATGGTCTGATAGCGATGTGGAGTCATCGTTCTGCGGGGCTGCTTGATCGACTTTTGCCATGATTTCCTCGGCCACTGATGGTAATGAGACACTGAACTGTATCGTAATTGCGTCCCGCTCGATATGAGTGCGGAGTAGAGAACGCAGCAACGACAAATAGACACCCCCGATTGGCTACGATCTTTCTTCGGTTTCAGCACGCGATAAACCGCCCCCAGCTGCCCATTGCTTCGCACGGTTGCATCGTCTTCGACGACATCGATCGGGCGATAAGTCACATCGGTTCGCTTCCCGATGCGGCGAAAACGGGAGGTTTTTAACCGCTAAGCAGTTAGGTATTCAGTTATCTGGCCGTTTTGGCGCTAGCGGTTTATTGATTTAGTGAGCCGCTCGCGTGTGAGCGGCCAGGTCCCCTGCATTACCCGGTGCCTTACGGCCCACGGCTCACTTACGTGAATTGCATTTCGAATGAATCAACAGCGTGCTAGCCATGGATACGGCGCTGAACCGGGATTGGCGACCAAACGGCTAACGGGATTTCACCCATTGATTCCTTTCCACCTGTTTAACCGTCACGCGTCTCATCGACCGACGCGATATTGGCGATTCCCTGCGTTTGCAAAACTGTTAGCCAGCACACAGACGGAGAGTTTGAAAAACTCGTAACGTCCGAGCCGTCCAGCAGCAGCGTCAATCGCCTAGCTGCCGTTAGATTTGGATGGTTTGTATGACGACTCACATTGTCAACCGAACGGCTGGGCCGATGGAACAGGAAAGGAAATCTTGTTCCGACCCTATCTCAAGCTGTATTTTTGTAA
>CAXBHV010001429.1:0-2379 GCA_963974855.1 uncultured Rhodopirellula sp.
ATCGCTGAAGGCTCTGCTCGACCTCTCCCAAACTGCGTTTGGGAGAGGTGACAATACGGTGTCGCCAAGACGCCTACTACAGCAGTCGTTCGCCCGAGGGGAGGTGGAACGTGTTTAAAAAACATCTTCGAAGAAATTAAAAGTCACGCAATCTCCGTCACAACGGCCGAAACTCTTGGTGAGTTTCGCTACGTGGACGCCAGCTTGCGCTAGGGATTCACTGCGGCTTTCGGAGCGATTGGGGACGACAGCAGATAGCCGGACCAGAACAGCGGCTCTTCGCCGGTGACGTTTTCAAGATCCTTGTCGGCGTGGGCCAGTAGCGGCTCGGTCAACGGATCGAGATCGGTGCGTCGCAAGACCATCCGCGCCCTTCTCCAGGCGTCAACCATCCCCGAGAACGGCAGCTCTTGAGAAAATTCGCGAAGCACAATCGCACTGGATTCTCCGCCCACGGCCCAGCGGCTGATCAGCACATCATTCACGCCCGCGACATGAAGCGCACACAGAGTCATAAACAACTCGCGTCCATCCCCGAGTCGCGGCGTTTCGGCTTGCGAACGAAAGCCTGCTAACGCGATCGTCGAGGGCACTTGCGATGGAAATTGCAACCACGCTCCGAGTGCGGCATTGGGTTTTCCTGCCTCGTACGGTAACACGCTCATGGCAAACGGGTTGCTCGTATCCATCACGCCCGGAGCCGCGACGATCAGGCTGTCCAAGACAATACCCAGCATCGTGGTAGGAGGCATTTCAGCGACAGGTAACAAGATCGATCCCGCGGCGGCATCCACGATCGACTGAGTGATCGCGGTGTTGATTTCCAAATCACGCGGGGCGAAAAAACGACTGGTCGCAAGCCCCACCGCTTTACTCTTTTGACGGATCGGTGCAGGCCGCAATGCCAATCCGGGCGTTGCGGCATAGCGGATGCTAATCTTGTCGCCCAAGAATTCAGCGTCCTCACCGTCAATCGGAAGAATGTCAAACGGCAAATACCACAGCGGTCCATCGGGCACGATCACCATATCATCGATGTCAGTGCCGGCGAAACTGCTTGCGTCGGGAAACAAAAATTTCAATAACGCAGCAGCGTCTTTCCGCCACGCGTTGTCTTCGGGTAAACGCGAACCACGCGTCTTTCCCACACCGATCGATCGCAATACCGATCCAATCATTGCGGGCAGTCGTGACGTATTGTTGTTAGTCCACGTCTGCGTTTTGCCGTTTAACGAGAATGTCGTAAACAAGCGATTGCCTGAAAACGCAAACGTCACTAGCGCCGTTCGTTTGGGCAGTCCTTGGATCGGAGCTTTTTCATCGACGCGAGGCGGTGCCAAGCGAGGCAATGAACCTCGTGAAAATGCGATCAAGGTGGCCAGCGACTCTTGTTGTCGCCCCAGTTTTTCAACGAGTGAATCATTGACGGTTGCCGGCGCCAATTTGACATTGTCGAGGACCATTTGTCGAAGCTGTTTGAATTCCGCCGGGCCTTGGTTACGGAATTTCCTCTGGTCATCGCTGAGCACTTGATCCTCAGCACTGGCCAGCGCACGCACGTGAGCCACACGGCCTGCTAAGGGCATTGTTTGCGAAAACCGTTCCGCGAGCAGCGTGTCGGTGCGGGCCAAGACGTTATCGCCGTCGGTTTGTTCGGCAGCGATCGCAAGTCGCATGGCCAACGCAGCCGATCGATCGATCGTCAAAAATGTCATCGCGTCAACGGGATCGCGTCGCCACAGGGCGGGCGGCGGATCGTTGGTGTAGTATTCGAGGATTGCATCGCTGGTGGATCCTCCGATCCGGGTTCCGAGCGATTGGCTAAGCAGTGCAAATTGATACGTGCTAGGCATCGAAACAAGCGTTCGATTTCGCACCCGATGTTGCTGGGCAAAGGTCCGCATCGATCCGTACGCCTTGTCGACAACGCTGCTCGATTTCATCCCAAATGCGTCTCCGCGTCCCGCAGCGAGTTTCGCAGCGACGTAGGCTCCGTAGGCATCGATCCGCGGTTGCAGCACGTCACGACGGTCAGACAACGATTTTGCGTGCCCAATCGAAAGGGTCGCGGCATCGTAATCGCGTGATTTAATCGCGGCGTCGGCCGAGGCGACAAAACAGTGCACGGAGGCGAGTCGTGATTTGCGGACCATTGCGTTGGCAGCCGTATCGGCGGCGATGCGTACAACGTTCGCCTCTTTCTCACCGGCTACTCCGGCAGCGATCTGCATCGCTTCGCCGATCAGTTCGGGTTGCTCGAGCGCCGCAGCCACGTTCACGCACGCAAGCGCCGCTGCAAGCGATCCTTCGGCGTTGTCCGATTCGGCCAGCACTGATGCTTGGACCAGCAACGCGATCGCCGACAAGGGATGAGCCCCG
>CAXBHV010001430.1:0-2376 GCA_963974855.1 uncultured Rhodopirellula sp.
ATAATTAGTAACCGACTTAGCTCGCGCTTTCTTGCATATCGGCTTCGACGACCGACTCGGCAAAACTTTGGTAGGCACCGCCGACCTGTTGAGCCATCGGATCGGGCCAAGCGTGGAAACGATCCTCGGCCAGCGCGTCGAAGATCGCATTGGCGACAGAGGACGGCGGCGCGGCACCTTCGGTAAATCCTGCGTGATCCGCCATATCGGTTGCAATCGGGCCCGGATGGACGCTGACGACCTGTGTTCCCTGCTCCGCCAACGTGTCGCGAAGCGCCTGAGTGATCGAGTAACTCGCTGCCTTGGACGCCGAATACGTCGCGACATTGGCAAACGTCTTCACCGATACGACGCTGTTCAGCTGGACCAACGCACCACCGCCATTGGCAGCGAGCACGGGTGCAAACGCCTTCGCCGTGCGAATCAGTCCGTAAACATTCACGTTCATTTCATACTGAATTGCCTCGAGAGTGTCGTCACTGATCGGGCCTGCCGTTTTCAGAACGCCCGCGTTGTTGACGACCAAGTCCACGTCACTGGCCGTTTTTGCTGCAGACTCGATGGTGCTTGGATCTTCCAAGTCGAATTGAACGGGGACGACGCGGTCACCATATTTGCTGACCAGCGAGTCGGCCGAGTCTAACTTTCGCACGGCTGCGTAGACTTTTTTAGCACCACGGTGCAAAGCTTCTTCGACGATCGCACGTCCGATTCCGCGATTAGCACCGGTCACGAACGCTGTCTTGTTTTTAACATCAAATGACATTTTGTTTCATCTCCGCTTTGTTTGTTTATTAAGAATGCCTTCACTGCATTACAGTGAACGGACAATAGGAACTACTTGCTACGCTGGAAACTCTTACTCGACTTCGAATACAAATCCCGAAAGATTCTACGACTTGGTCAAGTTAACTGGGCACCAAACACGTCCGGGATCGAGGGAGAATCCGCATTTGGCTCAGTCGCATCCACGCTGACTGGCTTGGCGGCGCCAGCTCCCTGGATCGCGAATGCCATACTTAAAACGACGGGCACTAAAAACATAGTAAAGACTGTCGACACTACCAAACCGCCAGTAATCACGGCTCCGAGCCCGCGGTACAACTCGCTGCCGGGCCCCGTCAAAAAGACCAACGGCAACATCCCGCCCACACTGGTTAACGTGCTCATCAAGATCGGACGCACGCGGCTGACGACCGACTCGACGATTGCTTCATTGGGATCGGTGCTGACTTCGTTACCGTCTTCGTCTTTGCCAGTTTTCAAAAAGTTCAACGCTTGGTAAACGATCAGAATTGCATTGTTGACCACGACACCGGCTAAGATTACGAACCCGAGGATCGTCAGGACGTCCATGTTTTGAACTGGCAGATAACGGTCGCTGAGAGTCCACTGGTGAACCAATGCTAGTCCGATGAATCCGCCGAGCGTGGCCAGAGGGACGCTGATCATGATCACCAGCGGGTAGGTCCAGCTTTGAAACAATACCACCATTAATAAGTAGACGATCGCGAACGCCAGGAAGATCGAACTGGAAATCGTTCCCACAAACGAACCGTCACCGATTAACGCGGTCTTGATCTCAGCCAGCGAACCGGCCGAGCCAGCGAACCGAACATCGACGGTCGCCGGAATTGCCTTCGATTGGCGAAGTTCGGCGACTTTCTGATTCAATTGCTCGATCACGGTTGCCAAAGGGATGTTTTCCGGCGGAGTCAACTCGAGTGTAACCGCTCGTTGGCGATCAACGTGACGAATTTGGTCTTGCACACGGACCCGCTCGACTTTGGCGATGTTTTGCAAATCCACAACGCCATCGCGGCGGGTGGCCACGGGAGCGTTGCGAAGTCCTTCGACTGGCGAATTGCCCAGTGCCGCTTCGGTAATGATTTTCAAATCCTTCAGTTCACCGCCACGCTGAAAACGACGAGGAATCAAAATGCCATCGCCCGACGCCTGTGTCGCTAGCCCCACGTCTTGTCGCGTTAGACCGGCGTCCTGCAATCGTTCGTCATCTGGTTCGACACGAATCTCAGGAGTCGGCAGCAGGAAATTCGATGGTGTCGGATTGGTGCTCTTGTTTCCGTAGTCCGCAACCAGTTGTCCCATCAACGCACCCGCTGAATCGACCACCTCTTCCAACGAATCGCCAACGACATCGATCTTGATCGCTGCCCCGGTGGTGCCGCCGGTGCGGAACAATGGAAACTGGAACGTGAAGTAACGGGTATCGGGGGCGGCACCCGCGATCAATGCACTTTCCACTAGCGGAATCGCGTCAGGAGTGGTCGCAGCGTCCACGGGGATCGCCCCTTGAAATATCCGGCCTTCGCGAGCGACAAGGAAGTAGTGGTCTAGTAGCGGACTGATCACTTT
>CAXBHV010001431.1:0-2375 GCA_963974855.1 uncultured Rhodopirellula sp.
CGCAAAGTTGCGACTCAGTTTCGCTACCGGCCTCGACAAGCGGTAGATGAACCACGAACGAACTGCCGTGACCGAGTCCATCACTATGGGCGGAAACCGATCCGGAGTGCATTTCGACGAGCCTCTGTACGAGTGTCAAACCAATTCCCAACCCGCCTTGCGATCGATCGAGTGACCGGGATGACTGAGTGAACAAGTCGAACACTTGCGGTAAAAGCTCTTTCTCGATTCCCACTCCGGTATCTTGCACCGTAATCACGGCCGTCTCCTCGTGACGCTCGACGGTCAAGTCAATTTTGCCTCCGGGATCCATATACTTCGATGCGTTAGTCAACAAATTTTCGATCACTTGGACAATTCGCACGGGATCAACGTTGATGTGCAGCGGCTCCGTGCCGCCATGAACGGTCAACTTCTGCTGTCGGCCTTCGACGGTGGATTGGACCGCATTCACCGAACGTTTGATCAGATCCGCCAGCTTGACGGTTTCCTTGCGAAGTTCGACTTTGCCTCGCATGATCCGTGAGACGTCCAACAAATCGTCGACCAAACGCACGACATGTTCCACTTGGTCCTGCATCAATTCGACGATCTCGCGGTGGCCGCCAGAGTCCATGGCTAACAGATCGAGTCCGCTGCGAATCGGAGCAAGCGGATTTCGTAATTCATGTGCCAGCATGGCAAGAAACTCGTCTTTGCGGCGGTCGGCCTCACGTACCTGTTGGTACAGCAGCGCGTTCTGAATCGCGATGGCCGCCCGGTGGGCGAGGTCGGCGGCCATCGCCAAGTCGGTTTCGCTGTAGCGGCGTCCCGTTTCGGCTCCCACAAAAGTAAGGACCCCCAACACGCTCTCTTTAACTCGCAGAGGCACGCACATGTACGAAGTCAGGGAAAGTTGACGCAGCATCTTCAAATGCTCGCCATCCTGCGCAGCATCTTCCAACAGCGAGTCTGGAATCTCCGAGGCCAGCTCGGCCTCGCCCGTGCGAAGCACTTTCATCAATCCGTGTTCGGCATCCGGGAGGGGCGGATAACGTCGATGCAGCTCCTCGGCCAGCGTGACCTTCGTGGGATCCACGTGCGCCACCGCTAAACGCTGCACCGATCCATCGGCCTCGAGCATGTCCACGGTACACCAGTCGGCAAAATCGGGAACCGACAGACTCGCGATCTTCTGAAGCGTGGATTTGTAATCGACTAATGTCGATAACGACTTACTCGACTCGGCCAAAAATCGAAGGGTCTGCTCCAATTGCTTGCGTTCGGTAATATCCGAACAGATGCCGATCATACGAATCGGGTTGCCAGCGTCGTCTCGAAAAAGACGCCCTCGAGACTCGAGCCAATGAACGCTGCCATCGGGCCACACAATTCGATACTCGAGATGATGCAAATGTCCTTGTTGAACGGTGTTCTGGATCGCCGTCAGAACACGATCCCGATCCTCGGGATAGATATCACGCTCAAAGGCCTCGAAAGAACCGTCGAAACTTCCTTCGGCGACTCCATGGATTTTCTCTAAGGTCGATGACCAAATCACCGTGCCACTAGGTATTTTCCACTCCCAACTGCCCATTCGTCCTGCATCCAACGCGAGCCGCAGCCGCTCTTCGCTGTCCACAAGTTCTTGTTGACTGAGAAGAAGTCGATTCTCGGCATGATACCGTTCGAGAAACTGGACCAACTGCGAAACCACCGTCCCCATCATCTCGATCAGATCTTCATCACGAACTCGCACTTCGGTGCTATACAACTCGATAACGCCAAAGAAAGCGCCGTCCGTGCCAACGGGATAAGCCAGCGCGGCATGCAAACCGTCCTGGTTGATGTCTTGCTCGCGATCCAACCGATCATCTGCGGCGATATCGGAAATCCATAACGGTTGCCCAATTTGCCACACATGTCCGGCGAGTCCATCGCCACGTTGGCAGGTCAGCCGAGACGAATCGTCATACTCCGCTGCGTGATCGGATTCAGACGAATACCAAGCGTGGCTAAGTTGCAGTTGATCTTGATTCGGTCCGGTGCTCCAAAAACGCACCGCATCCCAATACAATCCGGCTCCGAGCACCGCCAAAATTTTCTTGATCGCTTGCGCCGCGTCCTTTTCGTCCGCAATCACTTGAGTTGCGGCCATCCGCGCGTTGCGCCGCAATTCGGCCGCTTTTTGTTTTGAGACATCGCGGTCGATGGCCGATGCGCCTACCACATTCATTTCGCTATCGAGAATCGGCGAGATACGAATCGCGACAGGAACGGGTTGACCATTTTTTCGCAAGCGAATCGATTCAAAGGGTTCCACTCGTTCCCCAAGTTCGACGCGGCGAAGTGTTTCCAGGAACTCCGATTTTCCTGACTCCGGTACGATACTGGAC
>CAXBHV010001432.1:0-2374 GCA_963974855.1 uncultured Rhodopirellula sp.
TGGTTGGCTTGCCACAACCTTTTCGATTCGACGTCCAAGCAACTGAGCCATCCGCTGCCGTACGCTCGCGTGTCGATGCAGATCGCGTTTTCGGTTCGAATGGGAAGGCCTGATTTCTGAGACGTGTGACCACACACGACGATCTTTCCCGAAACATGGCGAGGTTGATATCCAAATTTCTCCCAGTACAGAAAGTAATCTTCCTGCTCGCTCATCGGCACATCGGCATCGTAGCTGGCGTGCACGAAGATGTAATGGTCCGATTCATAGCAGGGCAGGACTCGATCACTGACAAAATTCCAATGAGACTGAGGCACATTTTCCAGGGTCTGCGCATCGGCTTTGCCATTGGGGGAATACGAGCATAATGCGGCGTAACCGCCGAAACCGAGCCAGCGATCGTAATGATCTTTGTTGTCACGGCTTTGGGCCATCATCAAATCGTGGTTGCCTCGTAGCGGAATCAGCTTGTGCGTTTTGTCTTTGCTGATCAACCAATCCAACACACGACGTGAATCGGGGCCGCGGTCAACGTAATCCCCCAGCGTGACAATGGTGTCCTCCGGAGTGATTTCAACAAACGTCTCGAGGGTAACGAGTGCCTTGTAGCAGCCATGGATATCCCCGATGGCAAGTAATCTCGGCATTGTTATTGCTCCCTCCAATGCGTGCCCAGTAAGTCCCTAACCTCTTTTTAGAATACATTTGTGAATTTGCAACACCGCCTGGAATGAGTGACGCATGCGACGGGCTATTGAGGCTTCAACAGCATGTGGGTCGCTGGATTGTTTTAAATCTAGGGCAAAGACGTTGCCGCTGACATCTCTCAACAATGAATGGTTGCCGTCGACGCTGTAGGCAATACGCAACGGCAGCGATTCGAAACGGCGGACGTTTCGAATCAAGGATGCGTCGGCACTAACGAGTTTGACAGCAGGGTCGCGTCCCACGGTTAACAACCGGCCATCGAGTGCAAAGGCAATGTCCAAAGTTCCGGTGCGGCGAGAGTACCGTGTCTGCGACTTTTCGGTATGAGCGGACTCCGTTGGTGGTGCCCGTGGGTTGCTGATGAGGAATTGGTCCGGGGGGCATCATCGACAACCTCGCCGCCCAGGAACGTATGCGGCATCGGTCGGTCATCGATGGGATGATTCGCGGGGCTGCGTCGACGTCCACGAACGTAGAGTATTCGGGAGCTTCCGCACCCTGCCAGCCCCATTGGGGACTGGGGGAACACCGCGACGCTGCACGTCTCGGACGCCCCGATTCGTCCGTGAAGCCGCGTCAGAAGGGGGATACGGACGCGTTTTTGCTAATTTGTGTGACTTCAATCTTGAATGTCATCGCTCTTTTGTGCTCCCCAGGGCGCTTGAAGTAAATATTCTTGGTATTCTGTTATCATAAATTCGGCGGACGGCAATCGTCGCCAAATCACTCCATGATTGACTACCCCTTCTAGAGTAAGGATGTTGCATGTCCGCAGACGCCGCGGCAAATCAGAACGGGATCAGCGAAGCTGACTCGAAACGGTTGCATGATGCTCGCAAGCGAATCATTGAACAATTGGGCAAGATCATCGTCGGCCAGGAAACGGTCATCGACGAAATCATGATCTGCCTGTTTAGCCGAGGGCACTGCATGCTCGAGGGCGTCCCGGGGTTGGCCAAAACGCTGATGATCAGCACGTTGGCTCAAACTTTGGACCTGTCGTTCAGCCGGATCCAGTTCACGCCCGACTTGATGCCGGCCGACGTGACGGGCACGGAAATCATCGAAGAGGACCGCTCGACCGGCAAACGTGACTTTCGCTTCATGGAAGGTCCGTTGTTCGCCAATGTCGTTTTGGCGGACGAAATCAACCGGACGCCGCCGAAAACGCAAGCCGCGTTGCTCGAAGCGATGCAGGAGCGGCAGGTCACTGTAGGGCGTAATCGGCACGTGCTGTCCGATCCGTTCTTCGTCTTGGCGACCCAGAACCCGATCGAACAAGAGGGAACGTATCCGCTTCCCGAAGCTCAGCAAGACCGGTTTATGTTCAAGGTCTATGTGGAATACCCAAGCTTTGACGAAGAATTTGAAGTGGCGCGTCGAACGACCGGTAAAGCGGCCGAAAAGGTCGAAGCGGTGTTGGGAGCCGAAGAGATTCTGAGGCTACAAGAATTGGTTCGCCAAGTCCCCGTCAGCGACCATGTCGTCCGCTACGCGCTTTCGCTTGTGCGTCAAACCCGCGTGGGCGGTGAGGGGGTTCCCGACTTTGTTGACGAATTGGTTGGTTGGGGTGCAGGCCCGCGAGCGGTTCAGTTTTTGATACTCGGTGGCAAAGCACGCGCGCTGTTGGAAGGACGCTTTCATGTGCAGATCGAAGACATCCAAT
>CAXBHV010001433.1:0-2373 GCA_963974855.1 uncultured Rhodopirellula sp.
GAACCGACCGAGCGGCATTCGCCACTAACCGATCCGCCCGACGTCATGAGACGTCGGGCGGCATTCGTTTTGATACTTATTTGAGTGCCGACAAATCGGCACCAAAATTGATGTGAAACGCTTCGCCGTCAATTACGACCGCAGGAACTGACTTCACACCCGCAGCTTCCGCTTCGGTGATTCGTTCCTTGGCCTCGGCGAGATGGACGATTTCGACGTCGTATTGCTGAGGATCGATCGCCTTGGCGATACGTGTTTCTGCGGCGACACAGACGGGACAGCCAGCATGGTAAAATGTTGCTTGGGATTTCATCATCTCGTTCCTAAAAAGGGTGGGGAAGAAAGGCTGGTCCGCTCGTGCTGATCAGCCTCGTCAGAAGAAGGCTAAACCTGTGGTGAAGCCTTGCAACCAAGTACTTTTAGGTGCGGTACTTACCATTTAGAAAGTCTTGCAACGATGTCGGCAGAATCTTGTCCCACCGCCCCCGAAATTTTTGAGCAATGTGTTGGCTGCAAGTGGACATTGCATGTTTTGTCGCAGATCCGACAGGGCATTCAGCGGCCAGGGCAATTGGAGCGAACCGCCGACGGGCTGACCACGAAGGTCCTCAACGAACGTCTGGTGAAACTGGTGCGATTTGGAATTCTGAAGCGAACGAGCTACGCGGAGGTGCCGCCACGAGTTGAATATTCGCTGACAAAATTCGGCACTCGCTTTGTCGAGATCTTGGACCAAATCGATGCGTTGCAGGTCGAGTTTGGCCATGACATCCGTCCGACTGAATGATGTTGGTCGATGCGGAACACGGGTGATGTGGATCGGTTAAACTAGCACGGCTTGCTCTGCCGCTGTATTGCGGTTCCCACCTTCGATCCCACCCCCTCCGCTCAGCGAGACTCTTGTGAATACGACCCCATGGACGCCAACGGTGTTGGCGCAGACAGCTGTGCTATGGATGTTTTTGAGTATCGCGAGCGTTAACGCTGCGGACGATGGCAATCCTCGCAGCGACGTTTCATTCACGCTCGAGCAAACTGTGGCCCACCAAGGTTACGATGGCAAACAGTGTTGGGTACACGCACGTGCCGGGGCAATCCCGGCGTCGGATCCGGCGGGGCAGCCGTCGGTGGTGATGACGATGCAGAAGTTGCTTCTGAGCGGTTCGGACGTCTTTTATCCGCTGCACCAGACTCGCTTGGAAAACCTCGGCGACAGCTGGAGCGACCCGGTCGAGCTGAGCGTATTTAATCGCCAACGCGTCGTCGACGACACTTCCGCACCGCTACCCGGTGGCGCGTCGATAGCCCCCGACTTAGTGCAAGCGGGCGATGAAACCACCGTTTGTGACTTCGCCCCCAAATGGCATGCGGCAAGCCAACGATTGTTGGGGATCGGCCAAACCGTTTGGTACCGCAACAATCGGGTGATGCACGCGTCGCCTCGCGGGATTGCTTACGCAGTATTCGAGCCCTCCCAAAAACAGTGGTCTGATTGGCAAACCGTCAAAATGCCTTCGCAAGCGAAATTCCAAAACGCGGGGGCGGGTAGCGTCCAGCGAGTCGACTTGCCAGGCGGCGACGTGCTGCTGCCGATCTATTTCCGAAATCCGACTCAGTCACAGTACTCGGTGACCATTGTTCGTTGTCGTTTTGACGGCCACACGTTGCAGTACGTTCAGCATGGCGACGAGTTGACGATTCCGGTGAAACGCGGGCTGTACGAACCGTCCTTAACCCAATTTCGTGGTCGCTACTACCTGACCATGCGGAACGACGATCACGGTTACGTCTGCACCAGCGATGATGGACTTCATTTTGATACGCCCCGTCGCTGGACGTTCGACGATGGTAGCGATCTCGGCAACTACAACACTCAGCAGCATTGGGTAATGCATAGCGATGGACTATTTCTGGTCTACACTCGGCGGGGTGCGAACAATGACCATGTTTTTCGGCATCGCGCTCCGCTGTTTATCGCCCGGGTTGATCCCGAAACCCTGCAAGTGATCCGCGAAACAGAGCAAGTGGTGGTTCCGGAGCACGGCGCTCGGTTGGGGAATTTTGGCGTCACCGAAATATCGCCAACCGAAACGTGGGTGACAGTGACTGAATGGATGCAGCCCCACGGAGTCGAGAAACATGGCAGCGACAATCGCGTCTACGTTGCCAAGTTGAAATGGGATCGCCCCAATCAAGCATGGCTGGGCGACAGCAATGCGTCTGGGGAATCAACAACGCCGTCGGAATCTGAAGCGAACGCAGAAACGGCATGGAAAACGATCGCTCCCTACTTTTCGCCTCCGCAAAAGTTCGTGGACGATTTCGGCGATTATTCCTCTCCACTGACGTTCGAGGACGGGTCTCTGGTTAAGT
>CAXBHV010001434.1:0-2371 GCA_963974855.1 uncultured Rhodopirellula sp.
CATTGTCCATCCCGAAGGGCGCAAGTACTTTGTCAAAATGGTCGGACCCGCTGAAGTTGTGAACGAAAATCGCGACGCATTTGTTGAGATGATCAAGAGCATTGATAAGTAAGGATTTCGACGTAGCTGCCGTCGCTAGACGGCGGAAATCCACACTCAGCCGAGCGTAGCTACCAACAGAAATAAACCGCGCGTTCCAAGCGGTATTGAACACAGGCCTTTTTGTAAGCATCCCGCGATGAACATCCAAAGTTTCCTTGAACATCATGGCATCCTCCGTAACCCGTTTGCGGAGGAAGATGCTCAAACCGACCCTGTCTTTAAAGAACATTGCATTAGCAATGCCTACCATCCGATCTGGGACAAAGTTTACGGTGACCCGAGCGATCCATCGACCTCGATCATCTTTGGCCCCAAAGGATCGGGAAAGACAGCGATGCGGTTGCAAATTGACCGCCATCTGGGACGTTACAACAACGAGAATCCCGAGCGACGGGTTTACGTCATTCACTACGACGACTTTAACCCGTTCTTGGATCACTTCAGCGAACGGCTAAGTCGCCGCATCAACAAGAAACCCGAAAAGGTGCTCGATGCTTGGCGCCTGTGGGACCACGTTGACTCGATCCTTTGCATTGGGGTGACCGATTTGGTGGACCGCATGCTAGGTGTCAACTCAACCGGCAAGGCGGACGCGATTGACGATGCCTCGATCCGTTCGTTGGATCGAACTTCGGCCCGTGACTTGTTGCTATTGGCGGCGTGTTACGACCAATCAACCGACTCAACGTTCATGTCGCGTTGGAATTCGCTGCGAAAACATCTTCGCTATGGAAATCTGTCATCAAAAACGACGCTCTTTGCCGCGATTGTTTGGTCGATCCTTGCCGTCATTTTTGTCGCTTGGTTGTTTCCACCGGCTGCACTCGAAGAGGGTGGCCGTGATTTGACCGCGTTGTGGCTCTTGCCGCTGCTGCTAGTCATCGGATGGATTCCGCACTGGATCCGTGTCGTCAAATGCCAATTCGCAGCGCTCGGAATGCACAAACACATGCGGGTTGGCAAACGCGAAACCGGCTCGATGCGAAAGGTGCTGCAAAGCATCCCTAAGTCGGAATTGGCCAGCCAACCGTTGCCCCGCTACGACCGCACCGATGATCGCTACGAATTGCTACATAAGTTCCAAGGGATCCTGCGAAAGTTGGGTTACACCGGAATCATTGTCCTGATGGATCGTGTTGACGAACCTCACATGACGGGTGGAAAGCCCGAACTGATGCAGCGTTTTGTCTGGCCATTGCTCGACAACAAACTACTAAAGCATCCTGGCATGGGATTCAAAATGATGCTGCCTCAAGAATTGCATCGAGAAATCGAACGCGAGACTCGCGAATTTCACGAGCGAGCAAGACTGGACAAGCAGAATGTGATCCCCGCATTCCAGTGGACTGGCGAAGCGTTGTACGATCTCGCTCGTGCCCGCATGATGGCATGTGCAGGAGACAACCAAAATCCCGAGCCAAAAGACCTGTTCGAGGACGACGTCAGCTACCAGCGGATGCTTTCGGCATTCCAGTCGTTGCGGGTGCCAAGGCACTTGTTCCGATTCCTCTATCGCGTTCTGGTCGACCACTGCAATCACTACACCGATTCGCAGCCTGAGTTCAAAATCAAGGCCGAGACGTTTGAATCGGTGTTGGCCGTTTATGGTCGCGATAACGATCCGAGCTTCACTTAGAGAGCAATCCGGCAGTAAATGCTGTGATTCGCAGCGAGAATCTGGGGTTGGATTGCGGCGTTATCAACATACCGCCCAATTGGTCGTCATTTTCGCTCCGGAATTCCGCTTCCTCCGCTCGCCACGAGCGGCTGGGGCTTGGTCATTTCCGATGCTTTTGGTACGCTGTGCTTTGCGGCGACGCGTTTAAACTTAAATATTAATTAAATCTGTGTTGGAATTGGCTTTCCATTCCATCCCAATCTCATTGGAGAACGAACTAGGTGGGTACGAAAAGAACGGGCAAAGGACGACGAAAAGTTGGACGTAAAAAACGCCGCATGCGAGCAAAGATTCGCCACCGCAAGAAATAATTCTCGCTAATGTTGCTGGAGACAGGTGAAATGCGGCACCCACGCGCTGCCCCACACCGTCTCACTTCAACCGACGGACGCGCTCGTCCGTCGCTGTGGCTGGGCGAGTCCTCTTCCAGGGCGTTTCTTAGGCCACCAAGCCCGTCAAACAGTTAGGCAGGAGTCTTTCAGTAAATTGGCCGTTTTGGCACTAGCGGGCTGTTGATTCAATCGAAATGCAAATCCCAGTGGTGAGCCGTGGGCCGTAAGGCACCGGGTAATGCGTGGAACCCGGCCGCTC
>CAXBHV010001435.1:0-2370 GCA_963974855.1 uncultured Rhodopirellula sp.
GTCGCGTCAGGACCCATGCTAACATCACTGCCCGTGACGATTTTGAACTTGCGACCATCCAGCAGGCAGCCAAAGTTGATCACGTTGCGGTCGCCCAAGTACACCTTGCGCGCATTCAAAAAGCGACAACGTAATTGCACACCGGTCTTTGCGCCTAGTGATCCAAGATAGCTACGCAGGTAGATCATTCTCAGTAAACGTGATGGGACCCTCCCCACATACGCATTGTACATGTAGGTGAGAAGGCTTCCGGTCATTACACGAACATTCATGTTGGTGTTGACCTCTCCGTTCTTACATCATGCATTCAATCACCCTCTCGGCGTTGCGTTGCCAACTGTGCGCTTCTCGAAAGTCACTCCAGCGGCTGTCCTTTGTGAGCTTTTCTCCCTCACCAACTAGCTGTTTCAAGCCAAGTTTAACGGCACCAAGATCGTCGGGAGGAACCCATACGCCAAGGCCAAACTCCTCGACGCATTTGCATAGTGGTCCACCACCACTACTTGCGATGACTGGCAATCGGAACTGGGAGGCAACCGTAAGAACGGCACTGGCTGATTGGAAATCCCCGGAATACAACAGCGCCATGAAATCCGAAGCTTGAAAATATCGATGTACATCTCGCTCTGCGACGAACTCATTGACCCAATGACAGCGATCCGCGACATCACTGTATTTCGCCAAATCTTGATAGTCGCGAATGGATCTCTGCGAAGATGATTGCTCTCGTCCAACTACGAGTAGGTGCAATTCGGAAACCTGGGGCATGGATTTGATTAGTAAATCAATGTTTTTGCCATCACGGACGTGCCCGAACGAGAGCAGCACTTTGGCATCCGTTGGGATCCCGAGCGATTCCCGAACTTCACGACGAGTACTAGGGTTCGCATCATCAGGCACATCGAAGGTTCCAATTTCGATTGCCTCCGTTCTCAACGCCTGTTTTGGTCGGCCAAGATCCACGGGTGTGTCATCGTGAACAAAAGCCACATCCACAAAGGAATAGGCTTTCGCCACACAGTATTCGTGCCAAAGCCTTGGGCCGATTCGGAAATCTCGAACCGGATCATGCACGATCGTTCCAAATCGGACTCCCCGATCGCGCAGACCTACTAACGGGCGTACCCAAAATGGTGAGAAATATTCCGCGTAACTTGCGAACAGTACTCGGGATGCAACACGTTGGTTCGTTAGATCAACCAGTTGACGCGTTTCACTGCGTAGTCGTCGGATCCAGCTCATCGCCTTCGCGATACGACCACGCCCCGGTTCGCTTTCTCTAAGAGCAAAGAACTCGATTTGCGGCGCAACGGATTCTAACGCCGATCGCATATGCTCACGCCCCAAGAAAACTACTTCAACACCAGCATCGGACAATGCTGCGGCTTGGTGCACGGAATATTTAGCCAAACCACCTTCGCCAACAGGGGCGAAGTAGATCCATGTGTCCGTTCTTTTTGTTCGTTCGAGTAGCGTGGTCATATGGTTAGAAGTTTCGATGCCAAAGAAAGTCACCATCGAATTCCGCCTTCTTCTTCAACACAAGAAGATTCGAAAATCTGTTCGGCCACCACAGGCAACTCGGACGGCGTTTGAAGATCGCACCAGCAAGGAGGCGAACGCGTCGTGGTATCGACGGACGGGCCGTAGGCGTTTGCACTAGTTCGTAAGTCCCGTGGGTTCGAATCATCTTCAATACCTTTTTCATTGATGGTAAATGAAGATCATGAAATGCGAGGATGCCACCGATTCGTAACATACGGTCTGCGTAAAGGTAATCCACCGATCTTTCCAGGAACCGATGGATTCCGTCAATGAACACCATGTCGCATTTGAATTTTTGTGCGTACAGCTGCGGTAACGCTACTTCCGATCCGAGTTCGGTCAATTCAAACCGATCGTGAAAGCCAAACTCACGCAGTGTTTCCACGGCGGCATAGTTATGCTCGGATCCTTGACAAGGATCGATCCCGTATAGCTTCCCATCCGTCTTTGAGAGCGCTTCGCAAATTGCGAGTGAACTGATTTCTCGTGCGATTCCGGTTTCGACGACTGTCTTGACTTGATTTTTGATCACCAAGTCATGCAGCACTTGGCATTCCTCAGGCGACACGGAGCCAATCACGGACAGTTCGTTCCCTTGTTTGTCTTTGACCCATCCGCGATCAAAGACTTGGATCGCGGCTGAGGGGACTTGGATAGATGTCATTGGGAACGATCAGCATGACGAAGATGAAGTGGGGGAAAGCGAACTAGCTGCGGCTAGTAACCAGTCCGTCTGCAAACGTTTTGACGGAAAAATGTCTTTGCGCGGTCTCTGCTTGGACAGTTGCCTCACTCGCAAGGCGTTGCCACTGCGATTCAGCCTTC
>CAXBHV010001436.1:0-2364 GCA_963974855.1 uncultured Rhodopirellula sp.
ATGCTGTGATCTGGGGATTCCTGACTGCGGTGGCGCGTCCCTTGGCTGGCATGTCATGGAGTTTAAACTATTGGGGAGCCGACCAATTCGTGCACGAAGCCGTCCTGCGTGCCCCACATTTTCTGATCCCGCTTTACCTTGTTATTCTCTGGAGTCCACCACGCAATGCCAATTGATTCGCACGTATTACTTGCTCATCCGGACGGCTTGCGCCGTACCACTAAATTGAAACTTGTTTTTTCGTAGCGGAATTCGTCAAGAATTTCGGCCGCGATAGAGCTTGATCGAAAGTCTTGACGACTTCCGCTACCGGTTTTCGAATAGATTCTTAGTGCCAAAGTAGATGGCATTGGGTGCGGGGCCCCGCCCGTTTTAATTGGAACGTCCCACGCGTGACACCTCTGCCGCCAACGCTTCAACTCACCGATCGAATAATCAAACTAATCTCCCCTTCAGGAAACACCATGAAGCTATTAAACCGTCTCACGCTATGCTGCTTTGCTCTGCTAGTGTTTTGTGCCCCCGCGGCTGCCCAGCAGAACCGCGCACGAAAGGGTGCCGATCTGAGCATCCCCGACGTCGAAAAGAAGGACATCATTTGTTTTGCCTTGTATACGGTCCATGACAACACATTGAAGTTGACGGCCCAGTTGTATCCGTTGTCCGATAGCGATCCGAAAACGGTCCGTTTGGAAATCGAGAAAGATGGCAAGTGGACCGAGGTGGCTCGGACGAACGTCGTCGAATCGGGGTGGACCGCACCGTTTCGAGTCGAAAACTGGGACGATTCAAAGTCGTACAAGTACCGCGTCGCCCATGGCAGCGAAGCGTTCTATCAAGGCACGGTTCGCAAAAATCCAGTCGACAAAGACGAAGTTGTCGTCGCAGGTTTTACCGGTAACTCGATTCAACCCCAGCATGGCGGCGATATTTCGCGACAAGATCTGATCGACAATGTCAACCGAGTCGACGCCGACGTGCTCTTCTTTTCCGGTGACCAAGTTTACGATCACAATCGACACTATGCGGCATGGCTGAAGTTTGGTCGCGACTTTGGTGACATCATCAAAGATCGTCCCACCATCTGTTTGCCAGACGACCACGATGTCGGCCAACCCAACCTGTGGGGTGAAAGCGGAAAAATCTCTACGCTGAGCGGAGCCGCCGATGGTGGTTACGCCAAACCGGGGGTCTATGTCAAAGAAGTTGAGCGGGCCCAGACCAGCCACCTTCCCGATCCGGTGGATCCTCACAAGATCGGCCAGGGCATTGGCGTTTATTTCACCAATTTGAATTGGGGGAACATCGACTTCGCGATCCTCGAGGATCGCAAATTCAAAACCGGGCCTGCAGGTCGAGTGCCAAAGCAGGGCCCTCGTCCGGATCACATCCGCAATCCCGAGTACGATCCCGCCAGCGTTGACGTCGACGGTGCGGTGTTGTTAGGCGAACGCCAGTTGAAGTTCATTGACGATTGGGCACAGGATTGGCGTGATGCCGATATGAAGGTCGCTCTGTCGCAAACTATCTTTTGTGGTGGTGCTCACATTCACGGGGCGGCCAATGGACGGCTGCATGCTGACATGGATTCCAATGGCTGGCCCCAATCTGGCCGCAACCGTGCGCTCGCGGAGCTTCGCAAAGCGTTCGCGTTCCACTATGCAGGTGACCAGCACTTGGCCACCCTGTTTCATCACGGCATTGACGAACATCGTGACGCGATTTGGTCGTTCTGTGTGCCTTCGATCGCTAACCTTTACCTGCGTTGGTGGCTACCGCTCGAACCGGGGAAAAACCGCGAGTCCGGTGCACCCGATTACACCGGTGACCAACTTGACGGTTTCGCCAACAAGGTTACCAATTATGCTGCGGCGAATCCGGAAGAAAAACCGGCGGGCAATCTGCTCAATACACGTGCGGCCGGATTCGGTATCGTTCGTTTCAACACGAAAACTCGCGAAATCCGCATGGAGTGCTGGCCGCGAAACGTCGATGTCACCGACCCAGCAGCGGAACAGTATCCCGGTTGGCCACGAACGATCTCACAGTTCGACAACTACAATCCGCCATCCTGGGGCAAATTGGGTGAGCTGAGCTTCAATGTCGAAAACCCTGTGGTGCAACTGATCGATGCGACCAGCAACGAAGTGCTGTACACCGTCCGCGTCCCCGGCAAAACGTTCACTCCAGGAGCCCCCAAAGGGAAATCGTTTATTGTCAAAGTCGGCAAAGACGCCCCAACGGCCATCGTCGCCAATGGTGTCAAAGTGGGCAGCAAGCCGATGAAGGTAACGATCGACTAAACGCAGTAGTTTCGAGTAGGGCCGGTTCCCACCGGCCGCCCTTGACGGCGTGATCGAGCCG
>CAXBHV010001437.1:0-2361 GCA_963974855.1 uncultured Rhodopirellula sp.
TGGCGTTGTTGCTAAGCAGCGTTTCAATGTAGCGATGTGTTTCGGCCAACATCGCGTTCTCGACCACCGAATCGAAGCGGGGGTACAGTTTCGGATCGGGTTCAGTAAAGTTGATGTCAACGAGATCGAGCCACTGCGATGTGAAATCAGCGACAAATTGATGTTGTCCCTTTCCATCTAACAATCGATCGATTTGAGAAACGAGCACCTTGGGATCACGAAGCTGTTTTTGTTGGGCAAGTTTGAATAGCTCGGCGTCGGGCATGGACCCCGTCAAAAAGTAGCTCAGTCTCGATGCGATTGCAAAATCATCTAACGGAGCCCGTGAGGACTTGCTGCTTGCCGATTCGGTTGACGTCGGTTCCACCAAGTACATGAAGCGAGCCGAGCACAACAGCGCACGATAGCTTGCCCGCAAAGCTTCAAGCGGATCGCCGTTGTCCTGGAGTGCTTGCGATAGAATTTCGGTGTAGGGCTGCAGTTCCGACTTGGATATCGGACGCCGGAACGCGCGGTGAGCAAAGCGATTCAATTGGGCATGCAGGTCTGCTTCACTAACATCCTTGTCCAACTCGAAGCGATTCGTCTTGTTCTGTTTGCGAAGCGGTAAGTTTCCGAACAATTGAGCGCGAACCGCTTGCGTGTCTCCACCGGGATGAATCTCTTCGATCGTCATTTGGTGAAACGCCACCCCGGAAAGATTCTGAGGCGTCCCTTCACCGGCACCGACTTGGCCTCCCGCGAATCGTCCTTGCTTTAATGTTTCATCGCCGGGACGAATTTCGAACATCTGTCCTTTGGGAATCCACGCTTCGAATGTCCGCTCGATCGGTTCGTCTGTCGCCTCAAACGATCCAACCCACGACATCAGTGGTGCCCCCGATGTGCAAAATCCAGTACGCACGGTGCACCAAACGCCATGATCCTTTGGTTTGTTCATTGCGGATGCGGTCACGGTCATTCGGTACCAACCATCTTTCGGCACCGTCGTGGTTTGAATGCGGCCGTAAAATATCAGCCGGGATGCCCAAACGACCGCCTTGCCATCGAGCATCTCGGGCTCGCGACATCGCCGATTGGGATTCGTACGTGCAATCTGCTTTGCATTTAACGATTTCGAATAAGGAGACGTCTGGACCAAGGCACGGGCAAAGGCTTCGTCCAGCGCGGCGTCAATGATATTCAGATGCGATTCCACTTGAAAGTGTGACATCGCTTGAGCAGATGCAATATTGGTAAACCCATCGACGCGAGGATCGTCGGGCGCCAGTGATGCCAGCGGGAGATCGATCGACAGCAGGTCGTGCAGAGTTCGTTCAAGTTGCAACGTGGTCAATCGACGTGCTCGCACTCGCCCGACTTCCGCAAACTCGGCTAGCTGAGTGGAGGTGATCCACTGGGAAGTCGCGTCGAGAAATCGCTTGCGATCTTTGGGGGCCAATTCCTCAGCGTCGCGGGGTGGCATCTCTCCCTGTTCGACTCGGTCAAAAACGCGTTGCCAAGTGGCGAGCGTTTTGGGGTCGGCTAGATCAGAACCCAATACGCTCGCATCGAATCCGCCTTCGCCCGATTCGTCGGCGTGGCAATCGATGCACGAATTTTCGAGCAATTGGGTGGCTGCCACCGGGATCCCCGACTTTACAGGACTGTTTTCAGCGCTCGCAAAAAAAGGTGTAAGGGCGATCAGCAGCGCAAGCATTCGGGTGGAGATGCACGGAGTCAAAGGGTTCGGCATTGCGGGGGGCAGCAGGGTAGGGTGACATCAGCCGCAGCGATTGCCGGGCGTGGGGGAGGGAGGGGGGAGGCGGGGTTCACGCTATTTTAATCACCACGTCAAGGATTGTGCGAGTCCTTTTCACCTGAGATATTGCCTCTTTGCTTGCAAACCGCGGCGTTTTACGCGTTATTTCACAGCGATCCGATCTCCGCTTGACGACAGTTCGCAGCATCGACACTTGATTCAATTTGAACTGTGGCATGGCTGATTTGGAACTCGTGATCCAAGTCGTGCGAGATCTTTTTCAGCAGGGCATCGTTGTTCTCGAGTTGTGGCTTGACGAGATGAGCCGTCAATGCGATTTCGGTCGTGCTCATGGCCCAGACATGCAAATCGTGGATTGCCGTCACCCCGGGCAGGTTCAGCAGATACTTGCTGACGTCATCAATGTTAATTTTCTTGGGCACCGCTTGAAGGGCGTAGTTCATCGATTCACGAAGCAGATCGGTCGTGGCAAAGAAGATCACCACGGCGATCAGCAAACTGGTTGCGGGGTCGATCCAGTTCCACTGGGTATACAAAATCAGGACTCCTGCGATCTCGACTCCCAACGACAACAACGCGTCGGCGGCCATGTGCAGAAA
>CAXBHV010001438.1:0-2360 GCA_963974855.1 uncultured Rhodopirellula sp.
GACAAGCCCAAAGTTTTAGCGGACCAGGCTAGCGCCAAAACGGCCAATTTATTGAAAGACTCTCGCCTAACTGCTTGGCGCATCGAGACGTAATCTTACGCATCCACGAGACTGTCGACGTTTGTTGTTTGCGGTGCCGCGCCATCACTGCGGTTGCTCGGTCGCCAGTCGACTAAGTGGACCTCGACCTTACGGAAACCGCGGAACTCGTTGATCACCGGTCGATAGGCAATTTCGATCGTTCCTTTGGTTTCGTTTAACGCGTCACACCAATCGCCGGCGCTGAAGGCAACGCCGCGAATTGTTTTGGTGCCCTGGCGAAGTTTGACGCTCAGGTGACGGTCGCCGCCTCCCATTCGCCGAGCCGGCTCATCCAATTCGATGTTGCCGCAAAACAGCGTCGGCCGTGGGTTGCCCGCGCCAAAGGGGGCGAGTGTTTCGATCTGCTTGACCGTTTCGAGGTTCAGTTGTCCAAGCGATGCTTCCGCATCAATGACAATCTCCGGCACAATGTCTCGCTCGGACCATTGTCGAGCAATCGCTTCGCAGAAATCACCGCGAAACGCGTCAATTTGGTCCTCTTCGATTGTCAATCCCGCTGCGGCTTTGTGCCCACCGAACTTGATCAATCGCTCACTGCATTCGCTCAGCGCTGCGTGTAAATCGATACCGGTGCCACCGACGCGCCCCGAGCCCACCGCTTGGGTTTTTCCCGTGGCATCCATCGACAGGATCAGCACAGGCTTGGCGTGCTTCTCTGCCATTCGACCAGCGACGACGCCGATCACGCCCGGGTGCCAGCCGACTCCGGCCAAGACTAATGCGGCGTCTGCCTCCACATCGAATTCTTCTTTTGCCTGCTTCTGCGCCGCCAGGTTGACGCTTCGCTGCAGTGTGTCGCGGTCGTTGTTCAGTTGGTGGATGTACTCGGCGAGCGCTTCGGCTCTTTCCCCGCCCGGGGTCGTGAGTAGCTCGACAGCCAATTGAGCTTGGCCGAGCCGGCCTGCAGCGTTCAGTCGCGGTGCGATCGTAAACGCGATGCTGTCCGATGTAACCGACGAAGCCTGGTCGATCTTGGTGATTTTCATCAGTTCCGCGAGCCCCGGCAACGGTTGGGCGCGAAGTGTTTTCAGTCCGTGTTCGACCAGCACGCGGTTTTCGTCCAATAGCGGAACGACATCGGCTACCGTGCCGATCGCGGCTAACGCTAGCGATTGCATCAGGTAGCGGCGCATCGGCTCCGTGACTTTGTCGCTGCCAGCGACTTGTTGGCAGATTGCCCAAGCGAGCTTGAATGCTACTCCGGCGCCACACAGTTCGCCGAAGGGATAGTTCGTGCCGGGAAGTCGCGGGTGGACGACCGCGTCGGCCCGCGGAAGTTCGCCATCGATGGTGTGGTGGTCGGTGATGATCAATTTCACCCCCAATTCGCGACACAGTTCCGCATGTTGTCGGCTGGTGATACCACAGTCGACGGAGATGATCAGCTTTTTCCCACGATCAGCTAGCTTGCGAATTGCCGCCTCGTTGAGTCCGTAGCCGTCTTCGAGCCGGTTCGGCACATGATAGCTGACGTCGGCCCGCATCAATCGCAGTCCATTGACCAGGATCGCGGTGCCAGTCATGCCGTCACAGTCGTAATCGCCATAGATCGTGATCGGCAATTGGTCGCGAATTGCATCCACGACAATTTGAGTCGCCTCGATTACCCCCGGCAATTCTTTGGGGTCTCGCAGATCCTTCAGCTTTGTGCTCAGAAACTGAGCCGCATCATTGGCATTGTAGATGCCTCGGCTGACAAGAAGTTGAGCAACCACAGCGGGAACCCGAGCGGAAGCAGCGAGTTGCTGCACGCGGGAAGCATCGTGGGGGATGATTCGCCATCGGCGCTGCATCCTTAGACTCCGCTAAAGAGAGGGGGCGAAAAGTTGGTGAGATCAGAGCGAAATCACCGCGGGGGCTGGCTATTCTTGAGCAACAAAACTTGTTGGCGTTTCGGTTGCTCCGTGCGCAAGCGAAAACCCTGGCGACTTTCGCTGTAGCTCCAACTCCAAATTCTTTGCGTTAAGAAAACGCGATCGGCCGTTCGGGCGAAGAGTATTACTTCTTCTTTTCAACGTGCCATGTGTGCTTGCGAAGACGCGAGCTGTACTTCTTCAAACGAAGCTTTTCACCGCCTGCTTTGCGTTGAAGTGTGTAGTTGTAATCTCCGGTTTCTTCGCAAACGAGGAACACGGTATCTGCTTTTTTCTTGCTGCGACCAGCCATCGAAACTCTCTCTTATCTAAATCACAATGTGTGTGTGAGCGAAAGGTAATCGTTGCGTTAACGTCTTTCGGGCCTGGGATTATGGCAGGAAA
>CAXBHV010001439.1:0-2359 GCA_963974855.1 uncultured Rhodopirellula sp.
GCCGTTCTTGCTCGAGCCGGGTTTGCGCATTGGCGTAGGCGTCAATCAATTGGCGATGAACCACAGGACCAGAAATGGGCATTTGCACTAAAACCTTAAAACGAAGCAGATCCAACCGAGACGCGAGCGAACCAGAGCACGGGTAAGCCGACACACGGGTGAAGATATCAGGCGAAGAAATACCACAACAAACCACTCGCGGCGGCAAGCGTACCGGCGCCGTACATAATTCGATCTCGCCACACCCAACAATGGGCAATAAAGCTTTTCAATCCCGATTCAGGATCTTCATAAGTGTGCAGCGTCGACAAATACTGATCAATTGCCGCGTCGATTTCGGCTTCGGTGACGTTGTCACCCGATAGTTGCGCGGCACGTGTTAATTTTTTGCGAAGGTTCGTCCGCACGTCATCGTGACGAAACATCACTTCGGCGGTTTCACGCTTGTCCCTCATCTCGCGAGCGACGTCCATCACTCGCAATGTTTCGTCGAGCGTCAAGTTCTGGCCAGGCAACTCGATCTGGGACATCGAATGCGGACGCGCACTGCGCGGAGCCTGTTGCTGTGCGTTGGCGTTGGGCATAACACATGGGGTCTAAGAAACGGGGAAACGGGCAAGAACGTGAAACGGGACGCTGCATGTCGCTTGCTTATTCTATGCAATCGTTCCTTTTTGCAGAGTGTGTTGAATGCGAGAGTGAGGCAAAATCGTTTAGTTTCCGGTTAAATGCTGCGGCACGATGATCGTGCGGGAATCAAACGGACACAGTTCAAGGCAAAAAAAACAAGCGAGCAGGGCGCTCAGCGTCACGACTCTCTGGCCACCCTGGTATGATTGCCATGCGGGCTTGTTGCCCCTAACCTAATGAGTGCAAAGACTCATCTCACCGGCACCCTAATGCCAATCATTTGTGGAGAATCACGGCATGTCCGATCAAGCTCAAGCGTCCGCACCCGAACCCCAAAAGAGTGAGACTCGCTCGGCCGCCGAAGTGGCGAGGGAACGTGATTCAAAATCGATGCGTGAGTATCTCGATCGCGCATTGGATGTCTTGAAAAAATTCGGTGGCGATAGTGCGAACGAGGCCCCGCAAGAATTGATTTCGTTGCTTGAAAATGTTCGCCACTTGGACGAAGGCAAAGTGATTGCGATCGCTGATGTGATCAAACACATGAGTTCGTTCAACGCCCTTGTACGCGAGAATGTCGAAAGCATCCAAATCGGCAATCGCTACATGGAAATCACTCAAATGTTCGACTCGGTTCGCGAGGACAGCAAACGATTGATTGGCCAACTCGACGACGGCAAAATCAGCGGCACCGAAAAAGTGTCCAATTGGTGGATGAAGCTCCGCCGCGGTACTCCGAATGATCGCTTCGAAAGAATTGTCGAGATCTACGGCGACGTGGCCAAGGACACCAAAGAAGCTCTGAAGACCGAAGAGCTGATCATGGACGCCTATATCGATTTCCGTTTCGCACTGAAAGAAGCCGAAATCCTGGCTCGCGAATTGTTGGATATGCAAGTTCCCATTCTCGATGCGGCCAAAGCCGAGCTGTCGACCGCACAAGAAGCACTCGACAATTACGCTGGCAGCGACGAAGGGGGCAAGAGCAAGGCCGAACTTGCTCGCGATGAGTCGCGTCATCGCTACGAGAAAGAAGACGAAACGTACCAACTGCTCAAAGACATCGCCGAGAATTTGGAAATCGGTTACGACGTCGGTGAAACATTGATCACCAAGTTAAAGCAAACGCATGATGTGAAGGAACGCGTATTCCGTCGTTCGGTCACCTTCTTTACCACCAACGAACACGTTTTCACAATCCTCGGTACGGTCTACACCAGCCAGCACGGGTTGCACGAAGTCACTCAGGCCACCGAAGCGATGAAGACGGGCGTGAACAAGGGACTCGAGGACGTTGCCACGCTCGGTCGCGAGCTTGAGCGTGCCGCTTTGAAGGCGGGTTACGGCAGTACGATCGATCCCGAATCGGTTCAGAAGTTAGTCGACGCGATCAGCGGATTCCAGGTCGAGTCGTTGGAGATGATTGCCGAGTTGCGACGCGAAAGCGAAGAGAGCACCAAGGCGATTCGCAAGAGTGTCGAAGAGGGCAAGAAGAAGTACCAAGAAACACTCGCACGCCACGCCCGCGGCGAGCTAGGCAAGGGCTAAGAGCGTTTGGGACTTTAAAGGTAGCGAAAGTCGCGAAGACTTTCGTTGTTTTTTCCGGACGGTCCGAAACTCTCACGTGAGTTCCGCTACCGTAAAACGGTGCGGTAATACTGCACGAGTGGCCTGGCAATCTTGAATCTTCGGGTAGTGGACGAGGCAACGAGTCCCATTGAGCTGACCC
>CAXBHV010001440.1:0-2358 GCA_963974855.1 uncultured Rhodopirellula sp.
CGGCATGGCGGTGCGTGATGGCCAAGTCCGCTACGTGACCGCACTGGGTGATTCGGACGAACCCAGCGGTTGGCGAGCGAACAAGAAAGAAGGTGGCGTGCTAATCGATTTACAATCCAACGAGATCGCCGCTCGCGGACTTTCGATGCCCCATTCACCGCGTTGGCATGACGGCAAGTTGTGGATGTTGGATTCGGGTAGCGGATCGTTTGGCACGATCGATTTGGCGTCGGGTCGCTATGAACCGGTGGTGACGCTGCCCGGTTTCACACGAGGTCTTTCGTTTTGCGGACCGCTGGCCTTCGTCGGGCTGTCCCAAGTTCGCGAGACTGCCGTGTTTGCGGGAGTCTCGATCGCTGATCTGCCTGTGGAACAACGCTGCTGTGGCGTGTGGGTCGTCAATCTGCAAACCGCGAATGTGATTGCGTTTGTGAAATTTGAAGACGCGGTACAAGAGATCTTTGCAGTCGAAGTCTTAACCGGTTCGCGTTATCCGGAACTGGTCAACGAAGACCGCGAGTTGATGGCCAGCACGTACGAATTACCCGATACGACGCTCGCTGACGATTCAGGGACTGATGATTCCTCGCCCGGTTGATCTCAATCCGCTGCGTTGTCGTTCGACTGTCCCAATGAGTGAGCCGACGGCGTTAGCCGCGGGCCATCTACAATGGCACTAACCACGTGGTTTTGTAGCGGTGCGGCACAAGCGGCTTGTTGATTTAGTGAGCCGTGACGCGTGAGCGGCCGGGTTCCACGCATTACCCGGTGCCTTACGGCCCACGGCTCACCACTGCGATTTGCATTTCGATTAAATCAACAGCCCGCAAGCCGCCCGGTCTAATTTGTACGTTTCACTCGCGGAAACCGGGCGAGGCCCCGCGCCGCTACTGTAGCCGACGAATAAATTCGAGCTTACGAAAAACTTTTGACTACGACCTAGAGAACCTTTTCTGGCTGGTAATCACGTAACATCGGTTCGAATGCTTTACATCCGACCGACCAGCGCTGGAACTGGTCCTTCAAAGGCTGGTTTCCTCGCTTGTCTGCTAACTCCGCAGCAATTTGCCCGTACGCGTCTGCCTCGTTGACATGCCACCGAGTTCGATCGAGGAGAATCGTATTTAACAACGTCTCTACCTCATCGAGTTTTGCATCTTCAAACAGCAGGTTTGCCCATTGGATTTGAGCAAAGAAATAATCGGGATGATCATGATGCAAGTCGAGGATCAGTTGCCTGGCCTCGTCGCGTCGACCTTGCCCTGCGACCATGCTGATCAAGTTATGGCGAATATCTCGGGCATCTTGGTCTTCGGAGATTGCTTTGCGGTATAGCTTTTCTGCCTTCGCAAAATAACCATTGCGACCGCACTCCATTGCTTCGACTAGCAGATCGTTTAGTTCTTTGCTTCGTCGCGGAGGTTTCTCGGACTCGACGTGCAAATCGAGCGTCAACAGGTTCTCGGGGAACCAGTCGCCGCCAACCCAAAGTCGGTCCACAGTGCGGCCATGGATTTGGCACAACTTTCGTGCCAACATTCGGTCTGCAGTTTCGCCCCAACGACCTGATGCGAACGAGGCAACCGCATCGAGAATCGGGTCAGTCAATGTTTTGCATTGGTAACAAAGCCTCAAAATCAATTCTTTGCCAGACAGCGGGCCTCGATCCAGGATTGCGCCCACAAGCGCGGGGTAGCGATCCAGTAATTGCTTTTTTAGCCGCTGAAGTGCATCTCGAGAATTCTGACTCGTCGATTCATGTAACAACTCGACCGTATGTTCGGCTAGCCAATATCCAAGCGGTAGAGGAGTTACCCCGATTTGGAGTTCGCTTCGTTGCTGCAGATCTTCCCTCATTTCGTAAACTGTTTCGTCTCGAGATTTGCCTTCGCAGCGTTCCAAGACTGCCAAACCTTGATCGCTCGCACCGACTCGTTGGTAGGCCCACGCCATTAACTTGGCATCACGAGCAAAGTAATGAGGTTCGACTTTGTCTTGCAGATCTTGATTTCGCTCCCAAAGATCGATCGCCAATTGAGGCTGATTGGCTTTGAAAGCCACTTCGATCAACGCGTTTAGCCCTTCACGTCGGCTTTCAGGAATGGTTGCTACCGATTGAAGTCGACGTTTGCACGATTCCAAATCTCCGTGCAACCACTCTAACATCGCGATGTTTGCGATCGCGATCACGTCGTCTGAATGGATTGCGATTACCTCGCTTGCATGTCGCTTTGCTTTTTCGTAGTCGCCCAACGCAATGGCTGTCATGACGAGATTGTTTTGCAATGGCAAAAAGCTCGAGAATCGTCTCAAGGCAACTTCGGCGTGACGATGTGCGTGTTTCAGCTGGCCATAGTA
>CAXBHV010001441.1:0-2357 GCA_963974855.1 uncultured Rhodopirellula sp.
CTCGCCCCCCCAATACGGCTCTGCGAATCGAAGTCGATCGCCGCAGCCGCATGTTCAATCCGTTTGACTTGGATTTTCAGCCGATTCCCACCGACGATCCTTCGTCGTACGAATACATGCAATGTGTTGATGGCCGACGCGGCTACCCGTTGTGGGAAGCATCCGGAGTCACCAACACGGCCGAGAGCCCCGATTGGTGGCAGTTCTTGCCGCTGAACGATGATGGCATCTTGGTGCTCAATGCCGAAAATGCGGTTCGGATCGCACTGTTGCACTCGCCCGAATACCAGGCCCAACTTGAAGAGCTGTATTTGGCGGCGCTTGATGTCAGCAACCAGCGATTCCAATTCGACACACAATTTTTTGGTGGTGCACAAACTTTTTTGACAGCCGATGGTCGCCGTCGCAACGGCGGCAGCAACAGCAGCACTCGGTTCGAGGTCGGCACGTATAGCAACGGCGCCCGCCCGCTTTCGCTGGAACGTCGCTTTGCCACCGGAGGCGAATTGGTTGCCGGCGTCGCGAACAATATTGTCTGGGAATTGAGCGGACCGAATTCGCAAAGTGCGTCGACCATCTTCGATTTCACATTGCTGCAACCGCTGCTGCGTGGTGCCGGACGCGACCAAGTGCTCGAAGGATTGACGTTTGCCGAACGAAACCTGCTCGCCAACGTTCGCGCGTTTGAACGTTACCGACGCAGTTTCTTTTTGAACATCACGATCGGGCGTGGGGTGGAAAGCCAAGTCAACGCCGGCGGCCCTAGCCTCGCGATCAACGGACAAGGTTTCGGTACCGGCGGTGGCAGTGCAAGCGGCTATCTCGGTTTGCTGCAAACGCAATTGCAGATCCGCAACCTCGAAGAAAACATTGCCCGTCAATCGGAAAACTTGCTGATCCTCGAAGATACGTTGATCGAGCAATTGACCACGATCCCGGACGATGCCGAGACGATCATTCGTCAACGATTGCAAGTGGCCCAGGCCCGATCGAGCTTGCTGCGTTCGCAGAGCCAATTGGTGGCACAACAAGCCGGCTACGAGCGTTCCGTCGACGCGTTTCTCCGCAACCTTGGATTGCCACCGTATATTTGTGCAAAACTCGAAGATCCGATCTTGCAGCGATTTGAGTTGATCGATCGAGATTTGCTCGGCCGCCGCGAACAACTTGCGTTGGTCCGAACCAGCGTCGGACGATTGAATGTTTCGATTCTCGAACGAGGAACGTTTAAGGTCGATGAAGCCACCGGGCTGCCCGAGTCTCAAATTGAATGGACCGATCAACTGGCACGGACGCTTTTGACATTGCGCAGCGAAGTCCAACCACTTGCTGAATTCAACCGCACGCTGATCGAGGACGACTTGCCGCGAATTACCGAGGATATCCAGCGATTCACCGACTCGTTAGAAGAACGGCAAAATCAGAACCGTCAACTGAGCAAAATGTACCGGGAACAGAAATCCCAAATCTGTTCGCTGCTAAACACATCGGATATCGATGAATCGCTGTTTGATATCGAAGGCTTGGCTTCGCTGAGCGAATTGTTGAAGGACCAATATGATCGACTTGGCGAGCGTTTGAATTCGTATCAAGAACGGATTGAGCTGCTCGATCAATCGATTGAAAAATTGGTCACGCAAGGCCCTGACGACAAGGATCCGCGAAACGTTGCTCAAACGTTGCGAGATACAATTATTCTGGCGTCCCAGGACTTGTTGGCCGAGCTTGCCGACGACGTGTTGACATTGCAACTGATCCAAGCGCGTGCGAGGACCGAAAGCGTACTGCTTCCCGAAGTGGATATTGATCCCGCCTCTGCTTTGCAGATTGCTCGTGCAAATCGCCGCGACTGGGCCAATGCTCGTGCCGATTTGGTGGACCAATGGCGACTGATCGAAGTCGTGGCCAACGATTTGGAAAGTTCACTCGACGTGGTCTTCAATGGTGACGTGCAAAATGTCGGCAACAATCCGCTGGACCTTCGCTCTTCGACCGGACGATTGCGAGTCGGATTGCAATGGGACGCTCCGATCACTCGTTTGATCGAACGGAACAATTACCGTGCGACGTTGATTGCCTACGAACAAGCCAAACGTGCCTACTATGGTTTCGAGGACGATGTTTGGCAGCAAGTGCGAGCTGAGATCCGGCAGCTGCAGGCCAACCGTTTGACCTTCGAACTAGGGCGACAAGCGGTCAGTATTGCAGCATCGCAAATTGAATTGAACGCCGACATTCGCTCGCTCAATGATGCTCGGGGTCGCAGCAGCGGTCCGACCGCGGCTCGCGATGCGATCAGTGCGTTGAACGACTTGTTAGACGCACAGAACTCGCTGCTGAACATCTTTGTCAACTAC
>CAXBHV010001442.1:0-2355 GCA_963974855.1 uncultured Rhodopirellula sp.
GCCTTACGGCCCACGGCTCACCACTGCGAGTTGCATTTCGAATAAGTCAACAGCCCGCTTGCCACGGTTCCGGTGCTGAACAGGCTAACGGGACTTCACCCAACGATTCCTGCCAACCTGCTTAAGCAGGATGTAATTCTTCCTTGGGTCCAAAGAACTCGTAACGCACGCGAGTCTCATCGACCCCGAGTTCTTGCAAGCACCCGCGGATGTTTTGCATAAAAGGTTTGGGGCCACAGAAGTAGAAATCGGCTTCCGCAAACGGAGTCCACTGACGAAGCAACTCGGTGGTCACGAAGCCGACGCCGTCACACGTCTTGCTTTCGACATCGCCATCGAGTGGCGCGTCGTACAAAACTTTCACGTGCATATTGGAACTGAGCGATGCCAAGTTTTGAATCTCGTCGGCGAACGCATGCACGCTGCTGTTGCGTGCCGCTTGCAGGAAGTAAACCGGTGCATTGGGATTGGCGTGCACGATCGACTTGGCCATCGACAGCAGAGGTGTCACTCCGATTCCGCCCGCCAGCAGAACAACCGGACGACCATCGGCGTTGTCCGGATTGATCGTGAACTCGCCACAGGGCGGTCCTACCTTCACGCGGTGACCTTCTTCGATTCCATCGTGGAGGTGACTCGAAATCAAACCATCGGGTGCATCGGCGTTCGGCTTCTCTTCGCGTTTGACACTGATACGGAAGTGCGGCTCACCGGCTCGATCCGACAGGCTGTAGTTGCGTGGCGACGTGGGCGTGTGTGGGTGGTCGATGTGAACCGTGATGTACTGACCGGGTTTGAACGGCGGCAACGGGCCTTCGTCTTCGGGCTTCAAGTAAAACGAGGTCACGATGTCGCTCTCGGGAACCTTCTTGGCCACCACAAATGTGCGAGTGCCGTTCCAGCCGCCTGGTGCGGATTGTTGCTCGTCATAAATTGCGTTCTCGCGGCCAATGAAGATATCGGCGAGAAAACCGTAGGCTTCGGCAACCGCATCGATGATCTCGTCGGTCGCACCGTCACCCATCACGTCCTTAATCGCGGCCAGCAAATTGCTACCGACGATCGGATAGTGTTCTGCTTTGATGCCTAGCGAGCAATGTTTTTGAGCGATCAGCTCGACTGCCGGCATCAACACGGCGGGGTTGTCGATGTGGGTGAAGTAGGCACAAATCGCACCGGCCAAGGCCTTCTGCTGCCCGCCAGAATGCTTGTGAGCTTGGTTAAAAAATGCCTTCACTTCGGGGTTGGCCTCGAACATCCGCTCGTAAAAACGGCGAGTGATCGTTTCCGCATTGGCGGCAACCAAAGGAGTGATTTCCTTGACGATTCGGACGGTCTTTTCGCTCAGCATGTCGGTGGGTTTCGCAGGTTAGAGGTGGAGAAACACGGTGGAATCCATTACTTACACCCAAAGGTATACATTTTAACCTACACGTCAAGGTGTATATTCAGGGCGTGCCGAATTTTGCAACGGATGTTTCCAGGGCGTCCGGCAGCGGACACGCGGGAAACATTGGCAATTTCAGCGATGTGACGAGACCACCGACAGCGATTCACCAGCGAACCTGCGGCAATACGCCACAAAGACAACCGAGTCCAAACGTGATTGCCAAAACCGCTGAGTATGCGCTGCGTGCCGTCACCTGCCTGGCCGAACGCGAAGCCACCGATGGCACCCCATCGTCGACGGATACCTTGGCAAAGATCACCAAAGTTCCTCGCCGCTATCTCAATCGAGTGTTGAAGGATTTGGTTGCCGCTGGATTAGTGGTTTCACGATGTGGACCTCGCGGTGGCTACGAACTCGTTCGCCCCACTGACAAAATCACGATCCGGGATACCGTCAATGCAGTGGGGAAACTCGAGCGAATCCGCATGTGCCCGCTGGGGTTGAAAACACACACATCACTTTGTTCGTTGCACGCTGAACTCGACCTCGCATCTCTTTCAACCGTCATGGCAACGGGCATTCGCATCCTTCGACGTCTTGTCGGCCTAACTCGAGTCGCCGAAACAATCGCCGCGGAAAAGAGCTTCCGACCACCTTTTCGTTGGACAAAGAAATATCTGACGTTATAACATCATCATCGCGTGTATCGACTGTAAACCTGGATTGGCCACAACCAACGAAACTTGTCATTGGTACACCTAAGTGACGTTTCGATCGTTTGGCACCGCTGAACCAACGTAGATCCGTTTTGCATTGCTGATTTCCTCTTCACCCACCAACGTAACCGAGCACACCCGTGGACCAAAGTCTTGCTGAAATGTCGTACGATTACATTCGAGAGAGGCTCGCCAGTGGTGAGTTTCCGCCCGGAAAACAGTTGGTGAATCGAACACTTGCAGAAGAAA
>CAXBHV010001443.1:0-2352 GCA_963974855.1 uncultured Rhodopirellula sp.
ATTACACGGCTCATTTTTGTGGGCAAGGCTCATCACACGAATCAGCGATTGAAGACGCGTTGGCTAACCCGTGGTGTGCACGAATGATGCCAATTGGCAAAGTCGTCATCGCATGCGAGTTGCGGCGCGATAACGAAGCGAGGTCAATCCGGTTTCTCGCTTGAACTTGGTTGTCATATAGGCGGGAGTGCCGAAGCCGGTGGCGACCGCAACGCTGGCCACTGGCATATCGGTGGACGCAAGCAATTCTTTCACTCGTGCGATACGCAGACGATGAATCTCGGCCAACGGTGATCGACCAAACGCGTCCTTGAACTTAATTTGCAAGCCGCGAACACTCATTGGCACCGAGTTCGCAACCTCGTTGACCGTGAGTTCCGAAAACACATTTTCGCGAATGTATCGTAATTCGGATTCGACGTCATGATTAAACGCGATGCACGTCAACGGCTTGGAAAGCCGTGCGACAATCACAGTGTCTTGTAAATCTTCACGTCGTCAACGACGACGTTTCGGTTGACCGACAGCCGCAGCATTCGCTTGGTGGGATGGGCGATTCCGGGGGATGCAAACGCGCCGACCTCGTTGCCGTCGATCGATACGGTCAACGTGTCACCGTCGATCTTGGCAAGCACGGTGTACCATTTTCCGGTTTCCAGTTTGTGTGGAAATCGTTTGGTCTTTGTTTTGAGCTCCGCTTGTCGCTCGGGGGTGATGGTTTTGTTCTGCCGCGCCTCGCGAGTTTTAAGATCCATGATTCCGGTTTTCAAATCGGTGATCTCGGTCTGTTTGATACCTACCGTAACTTTGAACAAATGGCCCGCCCATACTTTTTTGTACTGCAAGTCGGCAAAATTCAACCCAAGCGTGTCTTTTTCGTGCTCGAGCATGAACTTCATTTGCACCGCGCCGTTCTGAAATTCGGCGGGATGCGTCACCGAGACACCATGGTCGGCGTCCTTGTGAATGTAGATGTACATCGCTCCGTCTCTAAGATCGACCTGTTTGTTACCGCCCGCACGTGACTTGCTGTTCGTTCCCCAGCCGTTGCCGACCTCGTCAGTCTCTTCTTGCGATTCGTTTCGCTCAAAGTCATCCGAAAAGATCAGCGTGCCGAGATCTTCGCCGATTGCGGGTGACGAAAGCAGGGGCGTTGAAAGTACAAACGTGAGTGCAACGCAAAAAAGTGTTTTGATCATAAGTGGGTTAATGCCGGTTTTCGTTAGATGCAGGTAAGGGAGATCGGCAGGTAAAGTTTCGCCAGCCGTAGCGAAAATCGCGGAGACTTTCGGATTGAGATGATTGTCCCACGCCGCTTGATGGTGATCAATGGTTGACGGGATACGAAATACAAACTCGTTCCGATTTCGACTACACTAACCGCAGCGTTCGCTAATCAAACGACGCTTTCCGGTCGCCCCCAACACCGACATTCCAGTAGGGAATTTATGAAATACGCAGCCCTTTTGTTTGCGACCTTCTTCGGCCTGCCCTTCGTCAACCTTCATGGTGTGGCGATGGCAGAAAAGCCCAACGTGCTAATTCTGTACGCCGACGACCTCGGTTACGGTGATCTTCGTTGCAATAATCCCGAGTCGAAAATTCCTACACCCAATTTGTCTCGGCTGGCGAGCGAAGGGATGCGATTTACCGACGGGCATTCATCATCGGGGATTTGCACGCCTAGCCGCTATGCTTTGCTGACGGGGCGCCACCATTGGCGTGATTTTCACGGGATTGTCAATGCGTTTGGGGCATCGGTTTTCGCGCCCCAGCGGCTGACACTTCCTGAGATGATGAAACAACGGGGCTATGACACCGCAGCAATCGGGAAATGGCATTTAGGTTGGGATTGGGATGCCATTCGTAAACCCGACGCGGTGAGCAAGAAACAAGGGCGAAACAAGGTCTGGGGGCCCGAGGACTTTGATTGGGAAAAGCCGATTCCCGATGGACCGTTGGCACACGGCTTCGATTCCTACTTTGGTGATACCGTCATCAATTTTCCTCCCTATTGTTGGATCGAAGATGATCACGTCGTCAAAGCCCCCGATACGCTGATGGACACCTCGAAGTGGAAGCCGATCAAAGAGGGCAATTGGGAATGCCGTCCGGGACCGATGGCTTCGGATTGGGATCCGTACCAAAACATTCCGACGATCACGCAGCGCGGCGTCGATTTTTTAAAATCGCGAGACAAGATTGATAAGCCTTTCTTTTTGTACTTTGCCTTTCCCTCACCACATGCTCCGATCATTCCCAACGATGAATTTGATGGGAAATCTAAGGCGGGACCTTATGGTGACTTCGTCTACGAAACCGACGACGCGATTGGTCGCTTATTGACCGCAC
>CAXBHV010001444.1:0-2347 GCA_963974855.1 uncultured Rhodopirellula sp.
GCCCCAATTGTCTCACTTTTGACGACACGCAACGGCAATCCACCGCCGCAAGAGGGGGCCTCCACGTTTGCCTGATCTGTTCTTAGCGGCGGAAATCGAGCAGTATCACTCATTTCAGGATTGTTCGGGTTGGAACAACCGTCAGTGGTTCTCCAGGCCGCAAATTTACAAATCCGTTGTTTCTTTTCCTGGCAGGGGCACAATTTGCCGTTGCGTGATTGGCGCTGACCGCTAAACTACCCCGCTTGTAGAAACTGCATGTAAATAGTCGATGTCTGTAAGAAAAGACTGTACAAAACAAACGTACTGAAACGAAGCGAAAAGTAATACGAATGACGATTTCGAAAGAACGTAAGTCCGAAGTCATTAGTGAACACGGAAAAGCCAAAGATGACACTGGCTCGCCGGAAGTTCAAATTGCGATCCTAACCGAGCGTATTAATGGTCTAACGGAACACATGCGAACCCATCGCAAGGATTACGCTTCACGGCGTGGGTTGTTGGGTTTGGTAAGTCGCCGTCGGCGTTTGCTGGATTACGTGCGAGGCGAGGACCCACAGCGGTACCTCGATATCATCGGTAAGTTGGGCATCCGTAAATAGCCCACAAAGACGCCGCATTGGTGCGATGGTTGGCAAACAACTCCGCTCGCCCTCTGGTGGCGAGCCGAGATTCTTTTCTCTCTTTTTCGCGCTCCGTGCGGTAGACGGCGGTAGCGCCGTGCGCTGACCGAGACGTGGGTTTACTGGGCCAATTGCTATACTGCATGCCCTCGCCCCGTCTCTTTCTACTCGGCAAGCCGCACCTTTTGTTTGTATCGCTCCGCTCCCATGAAGGGGTCCCGTTGATGGGGGCCGCAAGCGCGGTCCGAGCGATCTCTTGTTGTAATTGTATGTAGGTGGAAGGAAGGTTTCCAAAGTGACTGTGAATAAAATTAGAGTTGAGAAGAAAATCGGACGCAGCGTATTGTCGTTCGAAACAGGCCAATTGGCCAAGCAAGCTGCCGGTAGTGTGATGGTTCAATATGGCGAGACTTCGGTTCTCGTGGCAGCAGCATCGAGCGACCCGCGTCCGGGCCTTGATTTCTTTCCATTGATGTGTGATTACCGCGAGCGATTGGCTGCGGCTGGTAAATTCCCCGGCGGTTTCCTGAAGCGAGAAGGCCGCCCGAGCACCAAAGAAACCCTCAGTGCTCGTCTGATGGATCGCCCGATCCGTCCCCTTTGGCCTGCTGGCTACAAAGACGAAGTCCAAGTCCAGGCGTTTGTTGTCGCAAGCGACATGCAAAATGACGGCGACGTGTTGGCGATGAACGGTGCTGGAGTAGCACTGCACATCAGCGAACTACCTTTCCAGGGCCCCGTTGCTTCGGTTCGCGTCGGCAAGGTTGACGGCAAACTTATTGCATTCCCAACCTATGAAGATCTCGAGTCGAGCGAACTTGACATGATCGTCAGCGGTTCGCGTGACAAGGTTGCCATGATCGAAGGCTTCGCCAACGAAATGGCCGAAGACGACATGATGGAAGCGATTCACTTTGCCCACGACGTGATTCGCGAAGTCATCGACCTGCAAGACGAGCTGTACAAGAAGGTCAACCCCAAGAAGAAAGAGTACGTCCCGGCCGCAGACGACGGATTGTTCCAACGTCTAAACGACGCCTACTACGACGATTTCCGCGCTGCCCAACAAACCTCGGGCAAGCAAGATCGTGCCGAAGCGGTTCGCAACTTGCGTGACCGAGCTCTGAGCGAAGTGATTCCGGATCCGAAAGCAGATGGCGCAATTTGCCCTAATCGCTTCAAGAGCGTCTGGCACGACTTGGAAGAAAAAGTCGTTCGCGACTTGATCCTTGCCGGCACTCGCCCTGACGGACGGGACAACAACAGTCTGCGTCAAATCTATTGTGAAACCGATCTGCTTCCTCGCGTTCACGGATCGGCACTGTTCCAACGTGGCGAAACCCAAGCGTTGATCACCATCACGCTGGGAACCGCTCGTGACGAGCAACGCGTTGATGGGTTGCAAGAAGAGTACAGCAAGAAATTCATGCTGGACTACAACTTCCCATCGTTCTCGGTTGGCGAATGTCGTCCAATCCGTGGCCCTGGACGCCGCGAAATTGGTCACGGTTGCTTGGCAGAGCGAAGTGTTGCTCCTGTCTTGCCCGCCGCGGAAGACTTCCCCTACACGATTCGTGTCATCAGCGACATTCTCGAATCCAACGGCAGTAGCTCGATGGCTTCGATTTGTGGAGCGACCCTCGGATTGATGGCTGCAGGCGTTCCGATCAGCAACCCTGTTGCCGGTATTTCGATTGGCTTGGTTCAAAGCTCGCCTGACAACT
>CAXBHV010001445.1:0-2345 GCA_963974855.1 uncultured Rhodopirellula sp.
AGAGAGAATGGTAGAGAAATTTGATTTGGACAAACAAGATAAAATGTTGCAAATAGCAGGTGATAGACAAGCCGCTGCACAAGCTGTGGGGGATCAATCCGGCAAACACACCGATGACATCGTTTACCATCGGGATCGACACTCCCGAAATGGTGAAGATGAAGACAAAGGAGGCTGCCCGATTCAAGGTGTTGAAAGTCAAGCTGGGGGGAGGTAACGACCGGGAAATGATCGACGCGGTGCGTTCGGTGACGGACGTGCCCATCTATGTG
This sequence comes from uncultured Rhodopirellula sp., assembly GCA_963974855.1. GTDB lineage: Bacteria > Planctomycetota > Planctomycetia > Pirellulales > Pirellulaceae > Novipirellula. The sequence goes on from CAXBHV010001445.1 coordinate 273, forward strand.
GACGTGAACCAGGGGTGGAGCGATAAGCACCAGGCATTGGAGATGGTGCACTGGTTGGCAGAGCAGGGGACTGAGTTTGTGGAGCAGCCGCTTGCCAAGACCGCCGTGGATGATCTGGCTTGGCTGACGTCCAAAAGCCCCCTCCCGATCATTGCCGACGAGGCGTTTCAGCGTTTGGGCGACGTTGCCGACTTCCAAGGAGTGTACTCCGGAATCAATATCAAGTTGATGAAGAGCACCGGCTTGCGCGAGGCCCAGAAGATGATCACCGTGGCCCGAGCATTAGACATGAAGGTGATGATGGGATGCATGACGGAAACGTCTTGTGCCGTGTCGGCGGCCGCACAATTGTCGCCGCTCGTGGACTGGGCCGATCTGGATGGGAACCTGCTAATCACCAATGATCTCTACGAAGGGGTGAAGGTGATCGACGGCAAGTTGACACTCAGCGACTTGCCCGGCATTGGAATCCGAAAGCGGAATGCCTGATTCTAAGCACTGCGTTGCCGTCTCCACGAGACTCGCCATGCAGTGCAATAGGATCTTCTGAGGGGCAATTCACCGCTGCACCGATGTAATGAATCGGTAACAAGGCCCGCAAAACACTTAACGGCGTTGTGAACCGAGAGGCCAAGGGAGATGGCACTTTACCGGAGTGCGTACATCTTCGTTGGCTGACGCCAGTTTAGAATCGAAGCGATCGTAATGTCGTTGCAAACTCAATATTGCAAAATTTGCCCTGTCCTGCGGCGATAGAGCAAAAATGCTGTAGATCGTCCCCAACTTCCTTCATCCAGTGCCATACTAAGCTTGTTAGCTTGTTGAAACGCAAAGTTCGACGCATTACCATCGTGACTTGACACAGTGTCTCGTAAATATTCCTTGGCCCACTTGTCCCAGCACGACGCAATGCTCAGCTAGAATGACCAACTGATTCCCATCATCATCGCTGCTGACGTGCAGACGCTGGCAATAACGAGAGAAAAACATATGTCGAGTTTGCGTCATCTATCGCCCCAAAAGCAAATTGCGTCGATCTGGTACGTTTTTGTCGCTGCAATCGTTTGCCTGGGTTTTACAAATGCCTTGTCTTTCGGTGAGGAAGTGACGCAGGAACGGAAAACAGATGAACGCAATGCGTGGAGCGAATACTACGCGAGTCAGCTGCCTCGTTACAAATTCTCACTGGCCTCAAGCCCCGGCGAACAACTCGATTTGCCGTATGCAAAACTGCGTTGGAGTAATCCGCTTCGGCCTGGGACGCATGGTGACCTGTTCGTTTGGTCACACCATGGCCGTGGAGTGATGGTGGGCTCTGTGTTTTCGTACCATAGTGGCGACGGTCGACGCGTTGCTCACCAATTCCAATCGTTGACAACCGAGACGATCCGTTGCGAGTACGAAGGTGGTGACAATTTTGTGATTCAAGGGCCTGGATTGAAATTCGAGCCGATTCCCGCTGCCGCCGTGCCCGCGGAACAGAGAGTTTCTCGACTGATTCAGATGCGTGGACTCGCACGCGGTTTTCAAGCGTCTTGCCTGGACAAAGGGGTGTTTCAACCACTCCGTGCACTGACACAGCCAATCTATCGGTTCGAAGGAGAGCGGGTCGAGGAGGACGGCGCGATCTTCGGTTTTGTCATGGGAACGGATCCCGAGTTGTTATTGGTGATATCCGCATTGCAAACGACCGACGGACCGCGATGGCACTATGCCGCCGCTCGGTTTGCATCGGAACCGTTGCGATTGACTCACCAGGGAGAAACAATTTGGGCGTTTGACGACGATGCGACGCAGCTGGGGTATGTCAGTAAGCATGGCATCGATTTCCAGCCGAAAATTCCCATCCTCGAGAAATCCGTCGAATAACGGTTAGGGCGAAAAGGAGCTCTCCATTTTATTCTGCGACGTCGGAACGGAGAGAGTTACCAATTGAACGGTCGCTCAGTAAATACGTTGTGCTCAGCGTTGTCGAAGAAGCGACGGACATTCTGCAGGCATAGTGTCGGCAGAGAGTCGTATCCGCGAGTTTTCTCAGGGACAGACGTAAGCCAGATCACGACCGGCAAAATT
>CAXBHV010001446.1:0-2341 GCA_963974855.1 uncultured Rhodopirellula sp.
CCGCTCCGTCGTCGCCTGATTCGAGAACAATCAGATCTTCCGGATTGAATTCGTAGACGCCCGCGTCATAGAAACCACTCCACGTCGGTTGGCCGTTTGACTGACCCGAACCGTCGGCAAGTTTTTGTTGGTTGATCTTGGCAATTTCAGTACGTCCGATCGCGGTTTTTAGCACGTAGCGAGCGTCGGTGCTGTGAGAATCAAACCCGGCGCCCCAGCTGAGCCAAACACGATACGATCCTTGCACGTTCGCCTGGTACGTAGCAACCGGTTTCCCCGGCTCGTTCTTCCACCTTGAATATTGACCATCGCCCCAAGTGGAACTCGGCGTGCTGGCGTACCGAGCCGTTCCTTGCGGTGTTTCGATTTGAGTTGCGTTTGCGTCGTCGATTGCAATCACAGCGTTTTGGCATGCCGGAATATATTTTGCTAATCGCTCTCGCAGTTGCTGCGTCTCGCGTTGTATCGTGTCGATCCGTTGCTGGGCTTCGTCGCTCAGTGGCAGTGCGGCTTCGCCATGTTGGACGCCCGCGAACACCGCTTGCATCGCGTAATAGTCCTTCTGAGTGATCGGGTCAAATTTGTGATTGTGGCAACGAGCACATCCTGTGGTCAGACCGAGAAAAGCGGTTCCACAGGTATTGATGATGTCATCAAGTTCGTTCTGTCGCTGCATTTGAGTCAGCTTGGGGTCTTGGCTTTTGACCAAATCCATTGGGCCCGCGACCAAAAAGCCGGTTCCGATTGCGGCGTTCAACGCGTCCCCCGCGATTTGTTGGCGAACGAATTCATCGTACGGTTTGTCATCGTTAAGTGACTCGATCACCCAGTCTCGGTAACGCCACGCGGTCGGACGTTCTCGGTTGGTTTCAAATCCATTTGTCTCGGCAAAGCGAACGAGATCCAACCAGTGACTCGCCCAACGCTCGCCATACCGCTGGCTGGCGAGAACATGATCGACGAGGTCTTGCCAAGCGTGCGTCGATGCATCATTGACAAAGGCGTCGACCTGTTCGGGCGTCGGGGGCAGCCCGAGCATCACCAAAAACAAACGGCGAATCAGGACTCGGCGATCCTCAGGCGGTGACGGTTCTAAGCCTTCGGACGCCAGTCGCGCGTGAACAAAGCCATCGATCGAATCGGCTGATGAAGGACGCCCGAGCGGGCGAAAGGACCAATGGTCTAACTCGACCGCTTCCGTTGCCGGGCCGTAACTTTCCGTTGTTTTCGCTCCTTCGGCGATCCAGGTTTCGATCAACTTGATTTCGTTGGCCGACAACGTGTCATCCGGGGGCATTTCGAGGCCCGCTTCCTCATGCTTGATCAACTTGATCAGGAAGCTGCCGCCGGGATCACCTGGGATGATCGCCGGTTCCCCAGAATTGCCGCCCCGCAGCATGTTGGCCAAACGATCCAAACGCAACTGGCCATTTGCTTCATCGGGGCCATGACAATCATGACAGTTTGCCTGCAGAATCGGTTCGATCTCGTCACGAAAATCAACCGCATGGATCTCTGTTGGCGACACCAGCAGGAATGCCACCAGGAAGGCAGGCACGGCCTTGTGGGTATGTCGCCATCGCAACATCAATGGCAGCGATTTTGGCAACGGTAGCATGGGCGAATCATTGGGGAGGGAAAGGGAGGAGGGGAGGCTGGGGAGAGCCAGTTTAAGGGAACGGCAGGTGCGACGCAAACTTGTGTCCTTTCGTCACGTCGTTTTCGTGCACCGTGCTGGCCATCTGACGAGCAATTGTCACCCCTGACGCGCAACGCCGTGAACGATTTTCTGGTAGCTACCTTCGCTAGAAGGTGGTTATTCGCATTGAACGCTAACAATCCACGCTCTGGCGAGCGTAGCTACGAAACGCAAATACTGTAATTTCCAGCCTGAAAATCGTTCACGGCGTTGCCTGGCCGCGTGTAAAAAATGACCGAAGGATGACTCTCGAGTACAGAAAAAGTGGACACGCGTGACAAACACGTCTGCGACCGGCCATGAGAAATAGGAAGCGTCGTCGCGTGGGTTTGGAAATCGGCGAGAGTCACCTGTCAATTCCTTAACTCAGACCGGACACGCATTTAAAATTGAGATAGGCGAGCACACAAAGTGTTTAAGAACGGGGGAACGAGTGATGAACTGTCGATTACAAAGCAGGTTTCGAGCAAGCGGAATGGTGATGCTGACCACGCTCATGTTTTGCGCTCAGCCGTGCTTGGTCGCTCAAGGCGACGAGCCGATTAATCCACCGCCGCCTAAGCAGGCGGAAGTGCAACCGCAAATTCGTGGTGGAGGCGATCCGTTTGTAGAGCCGCAACATCCCGATCGCGATCACTGGGG
>CAXBHV010001447.1:0-2339 GCA_963974855.1 uncultured Rhodopirellula sp.
TAGAACAACGGCAGAGAAACGTAGTCTTGACATGGGGAGACTCCTGAATGTCGAAGAAAGGAGGCGATCGCCACGACAACCGCGTCGTGGCCAACCCTGCAAACACGCTGCACTTGGCGTTCCAATCGACTTGACCGACCCCGCCCTTGTCATTGGTCAACCGCAAGTAGCGGAGCCACTCAATCCCAATAGAAACTCAGGCAAATTGATATCAATCGCGAAGGGCGTCGAGTAAAACAATGTGGGATAGGCTTCCAGCCTGTCATAGGAACCTCGCCTGCCTTAGTAGCATTCTTATAGCCCACAAGTTTTTGAATTGGAGACTGGAGGCTCAACGATTCGCTTCTTCGGCTCAAAGGACCAGCAATTTACGCACCCAGCTCACGGGGCTGTCAGTGATACACAAATGACGACGATCCAACGCTGCCCAACCATTGCTGACGAGTCGGGCCTCAATACATTGGAAATCGTTGGTAGGAAGATGGAGGCAGGAAAATAGGAAGACTCACCGATGTCTGGCGATCGTGGTTGAAGGTGACTTCGGCAATCGAGCCCTTCGAACAAGCAACTCTTAATCTTAATCCTACTCGTAATCTTAATCCCGACTGCACAACCGCGTCCGCCCGTAGACAACCAAGGACGATTAAGAATCAAAAGCAGACGCAGCCTCCCACAACTCTTTATCTTCTTACCTCCCTATTACTACCAAAGACGTCTGCTCGATAGCGGCCGCCCCCGTGAGCCGTGGGCCGTAAGGCACCGGGTAGTACGCGCAAACACTTTTGGCCAGCTTTCCAAGCTGGAACCGCGAGCGTTGATCATGCCACTCTCAGTGCACACAACCTCTCGCCCCGACAATCGATGCAACATCGCTACCCATCACCACGTTTCCGTTTGGTAGCCTGCACCAGAAGCAAAGCAGGTAGACAGGAAAATGGAGGTTAAAAGATGGAAGGTTAGAAAATAGGAAGCACACGGAAACCAATCGATAGCCCTGGGCTCTACTGCGCCGATCGGCACCGCCAAGTGGGCGTTCGGACTCGCAGTACAATCGAGTGCATCTTCATCAGCTATCCTATTTGTAGGCTCCCGAAAACAACCGAATGATAAATCGTATCAACCGCCAGCGATCCACATCTCGGATCTTATCAATCTTTCTGTCGCATCCATCTTTCTGTCTCCCTGACTTTCGCCATCCACGGCACGAGACCAAAACGGCGAATGTTGCGGTCTCCTCCAGTGGATCGAAACTTTTGACAAGTTTCGCTGCGGGCGGGTGAAGCCTGTTAGCCGTTTTGGCGATAGTTCGACTGTTGATTCAGTGAGCCGTGATGCGTGAGCGGCCGGGTGTGACGCATACCCGGTGCCTTACGGCCCACGGCTCACGATTGCTGGTCACTGCTGTTTCGCCAAATGTTTGGCGAGCTCTTCGAGCGAGAGGCGGCCGTCTTTGTTTTCGTCAGCCGCTTTGAGTGTTGATGGCGGCAGTTTGCCGGGGCCGGTCTCGTCGGATGACAACTCCGCAAGTTCGATGAACGTTGATCGGTTGGTGTCGTAACGCAGTAGCAGCCGGCGGGCGTCGGCGACATGCTGGTCGCTGAACCCGAGCTTTTTTCGCTCGCTGGCGATGTACGTTTGCACTTCGCCAAGCGTGACGGTGCCGTCCGAGTCGGCGTCGAAAATTGAATACTGTTGGGCCGCATCCCCATTGGCTGAGAACAGGTCGCTACGCATCTCGTCTTGACTAATTTTGCCGTCTTGGTTGTGGTCGGCCATCGCGATGATGCGTTTCGCCTTGACGCCGTCCGATTTACTCAGCCCTAATTCTCGCCGATGCTTCGAAAACAAGATCGCCAGCTCGATGTTGTTCAGCTTGCCGTCGCCGTTGTCATCGTGCTGGCGGGCTTCGAGAGGCAATCCCGCAGCCGCCCATTCTTTGGCATCGAGATTCTGGTCGCCATCCTTGTCGAACTTTCTCATCGCCTTGATCGCACTCATGTTGTCGACCGCTTCGATCCCCAGTTCGCGGCGGAGGGTGCGTTTAAAGGCGAACTGTTCGGCAATTTCGATTGCGGTGATGATGCCGTTGGCGTCCTTGTCAAACTGGGACGGATCGGGCGGCCAACCGTCGGCAATTTCATCGGCATCCAATTGCCCGTTGCGATTGCTGTCGTGTCGCTTCATGAACACTTGTGAATTGTTGCGGTCAAATTGGGTGATCCCCAACGAGTCGCGTTTGTTGGCGAGATAGATGGCGACTTCCAGATGCGTTAGTTTGCCGTCGTGATTCAGATCAAACGTAGCATGTTCGTCGCGCCACGGCAGTCGTTTGCGTTCCG
>CAXBHV010001448.1:0-2339 GCA_963974855.1 uncultured Rhodopirellula sp.
CGCTGGGCAAATTTCCTGACGGCGAGAACTACTGCAAACTGGACGAAGACGTCCGCGGCCGCGACGTGTTTCTTGTCCAGCCGACTTCGCCACCGGTCAACGACAACTTGTTCGAGTTGTTGGTGATGATCGATTGCTGCAAACGAGCCAGCGCCGAACGAATCACCGCAGTGATCCCCTACTTTGGCTACGCACGGCAAGACCGCAAAGACGAAGGCCGGGTGCCGATCACCGCGAAATTGGTGGCCAACGTGATCGCGCGAGCTGGCGCGGACCGCGTGTTAACGATGGATTTGCATGCGGCTCAGATCCAAGGTTTCTTTGACGTGCCGGTGGATCACTTGTACGCCGCTCCGGTTCTGAACGATCACTTTCTCGCTCGCGGCTTGAAAGACGAAGAAATCGTCGTGGTCAGTCCCGATGAGGGCAGTATCAAACGGGCCGTGGGTCACGGTAAACGCCTCGGCGGATCGCTGGCGATCGTCGACAAACGACGAACCAGTGCGACCGAAGTACGCCAAAGTACGATCATCGGTGGCCCGGTCGAAGGCAAAATCGCCTTGTTGTTCGACGATATGATCAGCACGGCGGGGTCCATCTGTGGTGCCGCCCGGTTGGTTCACCAAGCGGGTGCCAAGGAAATTCATATTGCTTGCACGCACGGAATCTTGTGCGGTCCGGCGATCGAGCGGCTGCGTGACGCTCCGATCGATTCGATCATCGTGACCGATTCGATTCCGTTGCCAGCGGAAAAGCAATTGCCGAATATGGTTCAATTGAGCGTCGCCCCGCTGTTGGCCGAAGCCATCAAGCGGATTCACCACGACCAATCGATCAGCGAACTGTTCCGCGAGCGATAGGGACGTCGCGTATCAAGTCCAGCTTCCTGGTTTCCCTGGCTCCCCGGCTCTGCCCAACGCCGCGAACGATCTTTTTGAAAGCCTTCGTGCATCTTTGGAGTAGCGGAAGTCGTCAAGACTTTCGTCCCACAGCAAAATCCCCCGAAACTCTTGACGAGTTCCGCTACGAGATCGTTCACGGCGTTGGGCTCTGCCTGGGAAAGAGCGTTTCAGAGCGGACGGAAATTTTCAGGTTACTGCATGAGCAGTGGTGACGACTGGAAAAACACCGTCCTTTTGCCGTTCCTGATCCTCGTTTTCTGAAAAAAACACCGTAAAACGCTTTGCTATCTGCACTGAATCTCTAAGAATTTTCGCTCGGCTGCTCTTTCGCGAGCCGCGTGAAATTAGCTACGGTCCCTCTTGATGTTCCTTCTGGTGCTGCGAGAGCCCCCTCGTGTTGCACGGATCATGTTTCACATCGAAAGTGGTACTAATGTCCCATCGTGACTACGCGAAATCTCGATCCAAGCTGTCGATGTTTGGCGGCGCCGACGCTGACGAGCTTGCACCGTTCCGCACCACCAGTTTGATGTGGATGTCGGGCATCTCGCTGTTAATCGTTCCCATGTTAACGCTGATCGACGTTCCAGTCGGTCGTTGGCTGGCGATCCATCGGCCTTCGAAAGAGGTGGCGAGCCTGTTTGAATTAGCGGGCTATTTTTCGCATGCAACTGGCGTCTTTTTGATTCTGCTTTGTATTTTGCTGATGGCACCGCGTCGCCGCCGCTATGTCCCCCGACTTGCCGTGCTTGCCATGGGTGCGGGTGCGGTATCGACGCTAGCCAAAATGTTTGTCTTGCGAGAGCGTCCCAGTCGCATCAATCTCGACATCGCCACTTACGACAAAGCTTGGCATTGGGTATTCGATTGGTCGCTGGATCAAGTCGCGACGTTCGACGCAGGCACGCGGGCCTTTCCCAGTTCGAATATGGCGGTCGCAGCCGCGTTTGCGATCGGGCTGGCCGCCGTGTTACCGCGAGGTCGATGGGTGTTCGCAATGATGCTACTCGGCACGATGTTGCACCGCATGTACTCCGGAGCTCACTTCATCAGTGACGTGTTTGGCGGAGCGGCATTCGGTTTGATTTGGGGCTACGTTTGCTTTCATCCAAAACTGTTGGGCAGTCTGTTCGATCGGATGGAATCCGAACGAAGACCGAAACGACCATTATTCGAAGAAAAAATCCCTCGGATTGACGAAGCGACTCGAGTTGATGACGCTAAGAGCGACGAAGACAAAGGTCGCTTTGCAGCCTAAAGTCGCCTTTCGCACCGCGAAAGCTGCGTCAGTAGCCGAAGTCGTCAAGACTTTCGTTGCATTTGTCGGATGATCCGAAACTCTCGCGAGAATTCCGCTACGAAATGTTTCACAGCGTTACGATTGGGCGATAGGCCTGGTTGGACGCGGGAACCGAACTAAGCAGGTAGGCAGGAGTC
>CAXBHV010001449.1:0-2339 GCA_963974855.1 uncultured Rhodopirellula sp.
TTTTTGTTGAGTTTTTTGCCTCGCCGGAGAGGGTCAGACCCCTTTTCGGATACCCTCTTAAGCTTCCAGGTCATGTTGTAGGTTTCTCGCGTCGCTGCATTGTCCAGCACCCAGCATGCAAAAAATAGCGAAGCGATATTGGGACGCCAAGACTAAAATAGTCTGTCTTGCTGGGATAGTGGGCGAGTCAGGTGTTGACCGGTCTGTTGATGCCAATGGTATCGAATAAGACAGAGTGAAGCGTCCATCGCAGCCACCGTTACGACTTTTAAGACGGGCAGATGCGTTCACGGCACGCGTTGACACTCAAAATGCTTTCCGAAGCACGGGGGCGAAGATCTGTGTATGCTTTTGTTCTCGACACCCAGTCCCGCCCCAGTCAACCTACCTAACGACAGCGCTTGCGTCGCCGCGAAAGGGTTCCTTGCCATGCGTCTTACCCAAATTTTATTGGTTCTCGGCTGTTCGTTCGTCTTGTTTGCAACGACGACACGTGGTGCTGATTCCTTGCCGGCGGAATCAGCCGAGAATGCCTTGCTACGTGTGGGGATCGTCGAGAAGGACATTACACCTCCGACGGGCTTTCCGATGGCGGGGTACTATCACGAACGATTGGCCGAAGGGACGATCGATCCGCTGAAGGCCAAAGCGATCGTGTTTCGTGACGGCGACACAGCGGCCGCGTTGGTTGTTTGTGATTTGATTGGCATCGCCAGCGACTTGTCACGCGAAGTCCGTAAACAGGCGTCCGAGAAAACGGGCATTCCGGCCAGTCACATTGTGATCTCGGCAACTCACTCGCACACCGCTCCGGACTACATGAAGGAGCTCTACCTGTATCTGGGGAAAGAGGAACAAGAGCCACTGCGGGCAAAGTATATCGCGAAGCTGATTGGCGAACCTGTCAACGCGATCGTCCAGGCTCATGCCAATGCGAAGCCCGCCGCCTTGGCCAACGGATCCGCAACCCAAATCACCCCCGTGTCTTTCAACCGTCGCTCGGTGATGCGAGACGGCAGCGTTCAGACTTGGCAATCCGAATCCAATCCAAATCGCATCCGTGCCGCCGGACCCATTGATCCCAAAATCGGTTTGCTCGCGATCCGTGATGTCGACAGCGGCACAACTCGCGGCATCCTCAGCAATTTTGCGTTACATCTTGATACCGTCGGTGGGATGAAGTGGAGTGCGGATTATCCGTTCTTTATCGAACGGACGTTGCGTGAGGCATTGGGCAACGACGTGATTTCCCTATTTGGTGCCGGTTGCTGTGGCGACATTAACCACGCAAACCCCGCGTCGAGTGTACGCAACAAGGCAGATTTCATCGGCAATTCGATCGGTGGCTCGATCCGTGACGAACTCGCTCAGCTAACCCCGGTCTCAGGCACCCATCTAGCTGTAAAATCACAAGTCGTACGATTGCCTTTGGAAGAGGCCACTGCGGAACAAGTGCAGCGAAGTGCACAGACGATCGACCTAGTCAAAACAGGCAATAAAGTCGATTTCCTTGACCATGTGACTGCTTACAAAAAGCTGATACTCGATCAATTTCGCCACGACAAGCCGCACGCCAAGTCGGCCGACTATCTGACCTGGGGAATGAGTCGCTCGTTGGCTGGAATCGGCGACACTTTGCCTGTCGATGTGACGGTGATGACGATCGGAAACGATGTGGCCATTGTTTGTCTTCCCGGCGAGGTGTTTGTCGAATTGGGACTTGCGATCAAACAGGCATCGCCGTTTCGCACGACCATCGTGGTGGAACTATCCAACGTGGTGGAAACAATCTACGTTCCACACCGTGCCGCCTACGCAAGCGGCAGCTATGAGGTCACCAACTCGACCGTCACTCCAGGCAGTGGCGAGATTTTGGTCGAAACAGCAGTCACGCTGTTGCGTCAAGCTGCGATGGAAAACATGTGAGCCCCACCGCCAAACGCTGTGAAGCATTTAAAGGCGGCAAATTACGGCATTTGCGATTTGTAGCTACGCTCGCTAGAGCGTGTATTGTTGACGTCCAAATTGAATTACCACCTTCTGGCGAAGGTAGCTACCCAAAAATGCTTCACAGCGTTGCCCACCGCCTCGATTTTGGTTGCTGACACGCCGCAGGTTCTTTGCTGCGGCGTGTGACCCGAGATCTTCGACAGAAGAATCGTAGCTTTCGCAGTGGCGTTTGCCGGACCTTTGTTGGCGAAAGTTCCTAATCCATTGTCTGCCAAGATCACGTAAATTCGAGTTGAGAACCAATGCACCGATTCGCACGAATCGAAGTCATCGAGGCCGGTAAACGATCAACGAATTCCATCGCGAAATCTCGGGAAATCACGCCGCGA
>CAXBHV010001450.1:0-2339 GCA_963974855.1 uncultured Rhodopirellula sp.
TGATTCAGGCAATCGGTAAAGATTCGCTTCAAGAAATCTTCGGCCAACCGCATGTCGTCGGCTAGGTCGAAGAAAGCGGCCTCGGGCTCGACCATCCAAAACTCGGCAAGGTGCCGGCTGGTGTTACTGTTTTCGGCACGAAAAGTCGGCCCGAACGTATAGATACGTCCGAGTGCGGTGGCGTAAGTTTCGCCATTCAGCTGGCCGCTAACGGTCAGATAAGCCGGCTTTTGGAAAAAGTCGTACTCAAATTTCACGGGGCCACCGGATTTGGCCAACATCTCTAAATCGAGCGTCGTGACACGAAACATCTCGCCGGCGCCTTCGCAATCACTCGCGGTGATGATCGGCGTGTGAGTATAGAAGAAACCGTTTTCGTGAAAGAAGTTATGAATCGATTGGCTAATCTGATTCCGCGTTCGCATCACTGCGCTGAGCGTGTTGGTGCGAGTTCGCAGATGTGACCACTCACGCAGTTTCTCGAACGAGTGCCGTTTTTTCTGCAGCGGGTAGGTCTCAGGGTCGGCCCAACCGAGCACTCGAAGTGAAGTCGCTTGCAGTTCGGTTTCTTGCCCTTTCGCAGGCGACTCGACCAACTTTCCGGCCACCACAACGCTGCAACCTGCCGTCAGTTTTTGAACTTCGTCGGCGTAGTTTTCTAGTTCCCCAGGGGCAACGACCTGGATATTGCCAAGGCAGCTGCCATCGTTGACTTCGATAAAACTGAAGCCCCCTTTGCTGTCGCGACGCGTACGAACCCAACCGCGTACTTCACAATCGCGGCCTGCCGCCTCGGCTTTGCGAGCCTCAGCGACACGAATCCAGTTGTCTTGCATCGTCAATCCTTTTGAGTTGAAGCATTTACAAAGAGGAGCGGTAAGTGGCGTCCGATTCAAACATTTCAGGCAGTGGACGAGGCGACGAGTCCCCGTTTTTTGCAATGGACTCGTTGCCTCGTCCACTACGACCAACCCTCATTCTTAGCTGTAACGCCACGTTCGCGAGTTACTTTATTGTTCCGCAGCGGTCTTGGACGGTTTTCGGAACGCAAATCCGATCACCACCGCCACCGAGTAGACAATCAGAATCCCAATCACGACATAAAACGAAACCGGGTTCTGTGTGTCCATCGCCTTGTCGTACATCGCAGTTCCGGCTGCTGCCACGGCACCGACGACCGCCAGACTCATCAAGACGTTCCAGGCCACCATTCGGCCGCCGGTCGGCTTATCATCGCCCAAGATTCGACGACTGTTCATCATCAAAAAGAAGGTGATGTAGGCGATCGGCAGCAACATCACCGCAAACGTGCTGGCGAAAATGGCCAGCCAAAATCGCGTTTGATCATCGGTCCATAACCACACCCAACTTGCTCCGGAAATCCCAGCGACCAAAACGCCGGTAACAAACAAACTGCTGCTGCCGGGACGGCCACACAACTCTTGAAATGCATAGCCGTTGATCAACATCAAAATGATGATCGTCGAGAACCCCATACCAAACACACCAAGCCCGAAAACGAGCTTCGCTTTACTGTCGCCCAACAGCGGTGCCAATGTCCGCGACAACTGAAACGCGTCACGTTTGATCAGTGCCGATGCGATTCGTTTTTCATCTTCTGGCAGCTTCGCAACCATTTCGAGCTTTGTTGCCTCGTCGGTAGTCGCAGCGGCGTCGCCGAGTTCAAGGTCGACGCGAGCAAGCAAGCTTGATTTGACCGCACCAAATGTCGGTGACTGTTCCATCTCGGCGAGGTTGGTCGATGCCAATTGCGGATCAATCTTGTTATGGAACGATGCCGCAGCAGCAATCACGACGCAGCTGGTCACCAGCACAAAGGGGATCGCCATGCCGGTGGACAAGTCAAAACGTGCGAGTCCGCGAAAGGGTTTGTCCCAGCCGCGAGCCAGCATCGAATAAGGCAACAAGAACGTCATGTTGATTCCGACGGCGGTCGCGATCGCCGAGATCATCACGCTCCGCTGCGTCCCCATCAATTTTTGAGTCCAAAACGATTCAGCCTCAGGCGATAACCCTTCGACTAATCCTTGCAGGGCGCCCGCCGGATGCATGAATTGTCCCAGGTCGGGAACAAAACCGGCCAAAATCGTGCCGAATTCGAGCTCGCCGCTGCCGAACAGCAACACGGCGACACCGACAAAGCAGATCACGACCATGCCGATCAAGCCTTTGAGGAAGATGTCAAAGAACTTCGCGGCTTTGCCTTGGCGAGTGTTCAGCAAGACAACAAAACCGGCAGCGAGGAACAACGCCAACGTGATTCCCCATTTGGTCAACGCGCCGCCGCCTAACCCATCGCCTCCACCCAATGTCGCTAG
>CAXBHV010001451.1:0-2338 GCA_963974855.1 uncultured Rhodopirellula sp.
CGGGTTGTGTTGGTGAGCCGTGACGCGTGAGCGGCCGGGTCCTGGATGTTACCCGGTGCCTTACGGCCCACGGTCCTGGATGATAACCCGGTGCCTTACGGCCCACGGCTCACTTCCAGATGCCGGCTTCTTTGAGTTGTTTTGATGCGGTGCCGGCCCAGTCTTTGTTTGCTGCTGGCGACGCGGGACTGGGGTGAAGAATCCGTGAAAGCTTTGCCTCGCTACTGATTGCCTCGAGTGATCGTTTCAAGCAACCTTCGGCATACGCACCGACGCCGACGACGTAGGTCGGGTCGAGCAGCTGCAGCAATCGTTGCAGGTGCGCGTCACAGACCTCGTTGAGTGACTCTCGCTCGGCAACCGGCAGTTTGTCGGGCGTACGATTGCGGGCCGATTCTTCCATGAACACCAACGGACAATAATTCAGGACGAAGTGGTCTTTGAAAAACAGATCCGCAGTCTTGAATCGCTCGCGGAACAATCCCCACAGTCGTCGGCCACTGACTTCGCTCTTGGCACAATCGAATCCTTCGACGGGCCGTTTGGGATGTTCGTTTTCAGGGTGATCGACGGGGACATTGATCCCCATCCAATTTTTGACCGAGTCGATCTCGCCAAACGGCACTCCGGTTTGAGCCATCCCCCACGGGCCCGGGTTCATGCCCAAGAAAACGACTTTCGCGCCCTTATTGTTAACATGTTCCAGATAGGCTTGATGCCCCTTCCAAGCGTAGCGCAGAGGATTGTAGACGTGCGTTACCGGTTCAGAAAACGACAGGGAATCGACATCGTCGCGGAGTTGCTTGGCAGCAGTGATCACGGAATCGCGAATACTCGTTTTCTTTTTAGCCATCAGAGAGTCGCAGGTCCTTCGGAGGTGGGTTCGAGTTCTGTATTGGAGGTTGCCGGGTCGGGCATTGCGGGGGTGGGGATCGCCGGTGGTTCTAAGTCGGAGGCATCAAACAGGTCACGCGACTGAGATAGGATCATGATCTTCTGCCAGATTTTGCGGCTCATACTGGTGCTTAGTTGTTCGATCTCGGTGACGGCGGCGACTGAATGAGCGTCGTCGAATCGCTCGACGTACAACGCCGCGATCTTGCCAACCAACGATAACATTTCGCTGCAATAGTCCAGGTAACGACCGAGCAAGAACGGCGTCATGTTGTATTTGGGCGAGTGATCGGTCGCCTGCCAATTTCGCAAAATCCGTTCGGGATCTTTGGTCAATTGATGCATGTCGATGATGTGGGCGATCGACCGTAATTCGTGAACCGCCGCCAACGCTCGTTTGCGTTTAATCCGCGTTTCCAAACTGATCAAAAAGTACAAGGCGATGCCAAGAAACACGGCACCGTTGATGCCGGCGTCTAAGGTTTGGATAAAGTCCATCGGGCTGACCTCGTCGGGTTCCAAGCGAACGACCTGTGCTCCGTAGAAAATTAAAACCGCCAACAGACTAACCGCTAACAGGTAACCGACGGCGCGAATCCACAAGATCGGACGCCCAATCCAGGCCGATCGCGATGCCGCTTGCAGTGAGACTTGGTGAAGTTGCCAGCACAGCTTGCCGAGTCCACAATTAGGAAATCGCTCGTCAATCCGCACTTGAAGCATGGCGACCGTTTCGACAATGCGGTCATCACGCAGTCGCAGTAGATCGTGAGGCTTTCTTTCGACGTATTCGGTTGTCTTGTTCATTCGCATGCGTCTCGCAGAAAAGCCAGAAAAGGAAGGGTCGCTCCGAACGACAAGGCTGGTAGCCTATCCTGCGGGAGATGACAGGCAGGAAGCCTATCCCACATGAAAAGGCTAGAAGCGTACCTCATTATACGGCCATGTATTCTTCGATTGCATCGATCACGATGTCTTCGGGCGGAGCGATTCCCGTCCACTTCTCGATACATTGACAAATCATACCGACTCGCCGCTGGTCGATGTTGATGATAGTGGCTTCGAAATCCACGAGGGCGTCGGCTACCGCTTCGCTGTTGCTGAGGTCGACGACCAGACACGAAGGGTTCATGGCGGATGCATCTTCGATTTCCAATGCCACTGCATCCGCATCGATTTGGCCAATCAAGATCACATCGGCCTCGGGAATTGAAGAGGTATTGGACTCGAGTAGTGACTGTTTCAGCGTCTCGCGATACGGTTTGGGAAACAGCGATTCGAGATCGCGGCTGATTTCGCCGATGACCCACGCGGAGACAACCGAATCGTCCTGCTTGGCCGCGAGATGGGTATGGATCTGAGCCGAAATCCATTGACTTTCAGCGTCAAATCCAAGCAGGCCTGAATTTTGGGGAGGGGATCCATGTAGACCCGAACGGGCAAT
>CAXBHV010001452.1:0-2333 GCA_963974855.1 uncultured Rhodopirellula sp.
CGCTGGTGCGGATTTTCATCCGGATCGCATGCCGCAAACGCCCCTGCTTTTCGCCCAATTCGGCCTCCAGAGCGTCGGAGTTCTTTTTGCGGATCAATCCGTACAAATGCAATTCGATCGTGTATTCCCGCTCGGTATCGATCGGGCTGAATGTTTCGCCAAAGGTGCCGAGATCGATCTCTTTGATCTCGTTTGCGTCGTCTTCCTTCTTTTCGGCTTTGACTTCGCCTTCTTGGACGGATTTGATCAGTTTGGCTTCGGCCATGGCACTGACTTCTTCGGCACTTGGCACCATCAGAAAGAACATTGCCGATTCGAGTAGCACAATCACGCCGACGAACGCCATGACCAGACCGCGACCAACGGCTGCTTTTTTCGGAACAACGGCTTCGCTGTCGGCGTTTTCCGGAGTTTCTTTTTCGTCTGCCATTAGTTGTCCTCCCCTGCGGAGTCGTTCATTCGGATAGTTTGTGCATTGCGTTCATCGGCTGTTCCGTGCAGATCCTCGACCGTTTCGTCCAATAGAAAGACTTCGACACGAGGATTGCGAGCAATTGCGACGCTTCCGCCGGCGCGGTGCATCGGTTCACTGTCGGCAGCGGATGAAATGCGAAATCGTTGGGCTTCGATCCCCTGTCCATCGACCAGGGCGCGGCGGACCGCAATGGCTCGCCGAAACGCCAACTGAACCGCCTCGTCCGTACCCGCAGTACGAGCCGCATATTCGGCGGACGTATGACCGCGAACTTCAATTTTTTGAGGTTTGCCACGAAGTTGAGCCGCTAAGTCTTTGATCGCCGTTTTTGCACTTGGACGAAGTTCATCCGAGCCAATGTCAAAAAAGATCACTGAACCGACCGCGGTCACTTGCCCAGGGCGAATGATCCGCACCAGCGGGTCTTCACCGCTTGGCGCCTTATCGGGAACGCCCCCCTTGGCTGTATCTTTCTTCTTTGCGCGGCCGGTCGTCGACAGCACGCTGAATTTGCTCGATCGAGGACGCGAATCGCCTGGGGTTAATGCATCAATCGTTCGCGCGTAACCAAACTGCTGCTGCATCGAATCGACGAGCGCTTGGTAGGTCTCTTCCTCTTTGATTTCGCTCAATGACACCAACATAATGAAAAACGTCAGCAATAGACTCATCATGTCACCGAACGTGACCACCCATTCGGGAATGGCAATGACATCGGGTTCATCGTCCATCGTTTACTTCTTTTGATAATTAGAGAAAAGGGTGCAATTGCAAAGGGAGATCCGCGCTTATTCAGCGCCGCGTTGTTTTGGTGGCAGGAACGTACGAAGTTTTTGATCGATCGCCCTTGGGCTCTCGCCTTGCTGGATCGCCATCACACCGCGGATCGCAATTTCCATACTGACCATTTCATTGCGGCTGAGCAGACCTAGTTTTTCGGCGAACGGGCTGAAGAACACGTTCGCCACGATCGCTCCGTAAAGTGTCGTGATTAACGCGACCGCCATCCCCGCACCAATCCCCGACGGGTCACTCATGTCTTGAAGCATCATGATCAATCCCATCAGCGTCCCGATCATTCCATAAGCCGGAGCAAATCGACCGAGTTGGTCCATGATGCTTTTGCCTTCGCGGTGACGCACGGCAATGGCGTTGACTTCGGTGCGAAGCACTTCTTCGACAATCTCAGGCGTACTGCCGTCGACCGCCATTTGGATGCCTGTTTTGACAAGCGTGTTTTTAATCTCGCTGACTTTGGACTCTAGTGCCAACAGTCCATCGCGTCGTGCGGTTTCCGCCAGTTCAACGATCTGTTTGATCAGTTCCAGTCGGTTTTCACCTTTGTTCAGCAATACTTTTAACGCGATCATGGGCGACTTGAGCATGCTGCCCATCGGAAAGCAGATCAATGCAGCAGCGACCGCACCTCCGACCACAACCAAAAACGACGGGATGTCGATAAAGGCCGAGAACGGTGCGTTGCCTAACGCGATTGACGCGACGATCAGTCCGATGGCGAGAAACAACCCGACGAGGCTGGCGATATCCATGGTTTTCAATTTCCGAAGCTAGTTCAGCGTTTTTGGTTTGTTCGATCTGGCGAGTGGCCGCTTCTGATGACGTGGGCCGCTTCTAAGTCGTGGGCCGCTTCTAAGTCGTGGGAACGTTCAGTACGACGCGTGGCGTCGGAATAAAGTTCTTGCGTTGTTGGTACTCGACCGCTCGCTCGATCACTTCATCCAATGTTTCTTTGACCACAAGCCGGTCGCCCGAAGTCAGAGTCACAAACGTATCAGGACGTCGTTCGACGTAGCGAATCAGGTCCGCATTGAGCACAAAAGGCTCGCCGTCAAGTCGC
>CAXBHV010001453.1:0-2330 GCA_963974855.1 uncultured Rhodopirellula sp.
CAGAGAAACCGAATTGGTGCTATATCAGCTCGGGCACTTGGTCGTTGATGGGATGCGAGTTGGCGCAGCCTCTGATCAATGAGAAATGCGCCGAGTTGAACTTCACGAACGAAGGGGGCATTCAAGGCAGCACACGGCTACTGAAAAATATCGGCGGGCTGTGGATTTTCCAGCAGATCCGAAAATCGCTCGAGCGTCGCCAGGCAGCCGAGTCATGGGCAGTGATGGTCGAGCGTGCCTTGGCTGCGAAACCATTCGAACTGTTGATCAATCCGGATGACGAGGCCTTTGTCGCACCGACCGACATGGTTGATGCGATTGTCAGCTACGCCGGACGCACCGGGCAAAAGGCTCCGGAGAGCAATGGAGTGCTGTATCGCGGAGCACTCGAGGGGCTAGCTCTTCGCTACCGCGCTTGCTTGGAAATGCTGGAAACCCTGGTTGGAAATCGAATCGATGTCATCCACATCGTCGGTGGTGGGTCGCAAAACGAATTGCTTTGTCAAATGACCGCCGACGCCTGTAATCGTGTTGTGGTGGCTGGTCCGGTCGAAGCGACCGCCGCTGGCAACGTCGCGGTGCAAATGATGGGGACGGGGCAACTCGGTTCGATCGTCGAAGCTCGCGAACTGATCCGAACCAGCTTCGGTACCAAGCAGTTTGATCCGTCAAACCCATCGGTTTGGAACGACGCGGCAGAAAGGTTTATGTCGTTGTAGCCGAGTGAGTTCCGTGGCAGCATTAGCGGGGAAACCGTCAGACAACCGCGGCACTGCACGTTTAATTTAGGACCGTCGGAACATTAAGTGACCGTCCTCACTCGTTGCGGAAGCCGTCAAGACTTTCGTGAATCACAGTACTGGTCGAAACTCTTGACGAGTTCCGCTACGTCATTATTTACGCCGAGGGTCCTTAACGATTCCGGCTGTTCTCCAGCGGTGCTGTTTTTTCTTCGTCAATCTTAGTTGCCATGAACCAAGAAACAGCAGATCCGCAAAGCGGCCCACGCAGCGCGGAAAGCTCAGCCCGATAAAGACATGCTCAGTCAACAGATCACGGATCGCGTGATGCAGATGGCTGAATACGAAGCGGCCAACTGTGTGATGTGGTACGTCGACGTTCGCGACGAAGTACGCACTCGCCAAGCCTTGCCGGCAGCTTTGGCAAGCGAAAAAGATATTGTGATTCCGTATTGTGTCGACGGAGAGCTGGAATTGTTCCTTCTAGATTCGATGGACCAGCTCGAAGTCGGGATGTACGAGGTCCTCGAACCTCGCCAGGACTTGCGAAACGTCAAGTCGAAAAAGGTCGGCGTCAAACAACTCGACTTGATCTTGGTGCCCGGCGTCGGCTTTGATGCTCGTGGTGGACGGACCGGACACGGCAAAGGCTATTACGATAAACTGCTTGCGAACGCCAAACCGGAAACACCACTTGTTGCGTTGGCGTTCGAGTGCCAGATGTTTGACGAGATTCCGATGCAAAACCACGACATTTTCATGGACAAGGTCGTTACGGAAAAACGTGTCTACGAGGGAATCGGGCGGAATCGAATCAGCGGGGGAGACACCGCATAACTTCGATTGCCGACTACGTGGAAGATTCGTCACGCCGAAGGATTTCGCAGCCTCGATCGCATTACGCTCACGCCACACCACGAACACGGATAATCGCATAGCAAAAACGCCACGCCACTCTTGCAGGGGGGGCTTCGTCGGTTGTCCCAGTAATTGATTGACTTTTTCTCGTTTTCTGGCTAACATGCCACTGCTCACGGTGGGGAAGAAGTGCACCCCTTCGTCACTGACTAACCGCGAGCCCACGCCTTTCGCAAAGCTCCCTCCTGTTCGTCCTTGAAACTTTACCCGTTTCCTTGACGCCCTCCCTCCCTCAGCTGCTGGACTGCACCGCCGTCATTTGGCGTTAGAACCAGCCCGCTTCCAACTGAAATCTTTGCCATGACCCATTCACGGACTCGACGTTGCTCACGAATCCGGTTGTTCCCGGCGTTCGTATTCGTAGCTCCTTTGCTATCGACTTCGTTCCTTTCGCCGCTGATGGCTCAAGAAGTTGGCCAGCAAGGAACCGCTCAGCAAGAAATCGGGCAGCAGGAAACAGCTCAGCAAGAAGCGGCTGTGCAGACACCTACGACTGGCGAACTGCCATTGGCCGAACTGCCAACGGCTGAGTCGCCCTCCGCTGAACAGCCCACTGCTGAAACACCATCGCCGCTGACCCCATCGGCCGACGCGGCTGCCGAAGTTGTCGGCGAACCGGCGATCGAGATCACCGCACCGCCGCTGGATGATGGCCTGGTTCGCTTTTCGTTC
>CAXBHV010001454.1:0-2330 GCA_963974855.1 uncultured Rhodopirellula sp.
GGTGCCGGAGCCACCGTCCGGGTGCTCGACAATTTCAGCACTGGCTTCCAACACAATCTCGAGCACACCAAGTCCGACGACGGTGTCGACATTGTCAACGGCGATGCGTCTGATGCCGATTGTGTGCGTAGTGCCACCGAAGACATCGACTATATTTTCCATCACGCCGCGATGGCCAGCGTGCCTCGCAGCATGCGAGAGCCGGCTTTGTGCCACGCCTGGTGCGCCACCAGCACGGTGGAGCTGCTGAAAAGTGCTGCGGATAACGGCGTTAAGCGATTGGTGTTGGCGTCCACCAGTGCCGCGTACGGAGATTCGCCATTTGTTTCCAAGCGTGAATCCGATCCCGTCGCACCGTTGTCGCCATACGCTGCCGCAAAATTGGCAGCCGAATCCTACTGCCAAGCGTTCTATCGCGGGTTTGGATTGGAAACCGTCGTGCTCCGTTACTTCAACGTATTCGGCCCTCGCCAAGATCCCAAGAGCGAATACAGCGCGGTGATTCCTCGTTTCGTTTCGATGATCCTTTCGGGTGATCGCCCGATCATTTACGGCGACGGCGAACAATCACGTGACTTTGTTTACGTACGCGATGTTGCTCGAGCGAACATGTTGGCAGCAATCTCACCAGACGCTCCCGGCGGCACGTTCAACATCGGCCGCGGCGAGCGAACTTCGCTGCTGATGCTGCTGAATTCATTGCGTGACATACTGGGCCAAGGCATCGAGCCGATTCACGAGCCACCGCGGGCTGGTGACGTGCGTGATTCGCTTGCTGACATCAATGTCGCACGCAATCGGCTCGGTTTTGAACCCCAAGTTACGATCGATCAAGGACTCGAAATGAGTGTCGATTTCTACCGCAGCCTCGTGGTGAATGCATAGAACCTAGTTTGTTGGGGCATCCTAATGCGTAAACTTAGAAGTTCATTCCTCTCTCTTTTTGATCTAGCGAGTTGAAACCATGAGCAACGAAAACCCTTATTCGCAACCCCAACAACCCCAGCAACCGTATCACCAACCGCCCGGAAAATCGGACGGCAAGTCGACGATGGTCATCGTCGGCGTGGTGTTGGCGGTGGCACTTGCCGTGATGTTGGTGTGCGGAGGAATCTTGGTGGCGTTGATGTTGCCCGCGGTACAAGCGGCACGCGAAGCCGCTCGCCGGATGCAGTGTTCCAACAACATCAAGCAGATCGGATTGGCGCTGCACAACTATCACTCGGCTTATAACACGCTGCCGCCGGCGTACACCGTCGACGCTAACGGTCGACCGATGCACAGTTGGCGCGCGATCATCTTGCCATTCATGGAGCAGCAAGGTCTGCACCAGCAGATCGATTTTTCTAAGCCGTGGGATGCACCTGAGAACTTGGCTGTCGCGCAAACGGTTGTCCCTCAATACAGTTGTCCGTCGACGGTGGTCGATCCGACGATGACAACTTATGTCGCTGTTGTACACCCGCAGGGGATCATGTCGGGGTCAACTCCGACGACGTTCCGCCAAGTTGTCGATGGTTTGTCCAACACTCTAATGGTGGTCGAAACCGATTCCGGGAATGCGGTCAACTGGATGAGTCCCGATGATATTGATCTACAGGCTTTCCTGGCGTCCGGAACGGCCCGAGACCACGGCGGTCATATGGGCGGCGCCCATGTGTTAATGGGTGACGGCGCGGTGCAATTTGTGACCGATTCTGCGGATCAAAACTTGCGAAAGGCTTTGGTCACCAAAGACGGCAACGAAGATTTATCGGCTGGATTTTAGTTCGACTGTCCCGACTGAAAAGCAGCAGACGGAGTGTGAAATCCGCTGCAAAAACATGACGGCTAGCGAGGGAATGCTTGTCGTTTGGATTACGGATCGATTCTCAATGCATCCTTGATTCGCTTGCATTCTAGGGCCGCAATTTGTTCGTACTGTTCTGTCTTGTCGGAAAGTCCACAACGACTTGCTGCTTTTGCTCCCAACTCCATCCCAACGAGCGCAAGGTCGCGACTCCGTTGGAACCATTGATCCGCCAGCGAGAATGCGTTGCAGGCGCTGTTTGTCTGTGGATGCGAAAGCGATAACTCGAACACTTCTTGGATGGCCATGCGGCCGAGGCCAACTCCAATCCAGTTATCAAAGGCGGCCAAAACGGTATCCAGCTCGCCGGCCGCATTCAGAGCCAAAGTGAATTCGCCCGATTTTCGCTGGTATTTCACCAGCCCCGTTAGGGCAGCGGCCTTGTCCCATAGGTTTTCGCTACGTGCGACAATGCTGGTGGCCAACTCGGCTGATCTTCGAAAGTCACCCAGTCGAGCGTACTCATATTTCAATCGGCTAA
>CAXBHV010001455.1:0-2327 GCA_963974855.1 uncultured Rhodopirellula sp.
CTTGGATCGGAGCTGCACTGTCATCAATCGGTCGTTCGCTTGAGTCTTTACTGATCAAGACACTATGGTTGGCAAGTCCCACAATCGTTCGCAGCCGCAGAGCGCGTGATGCTGGGTTCTCTTGGGGTTGGCGTGTCGCTTCATCCACAATCTGGAACACGGTCTCAACGGACTGCCCCACCGCTTGATCTTGCCGCCAACCAGTCAACCTTTCTGCGATCGGGTTCAAAAACGTGACCAACCCTTCGGTGTCTGAGACGATGACACCGTCACCAATACTCGCCAATGTGACACGCAGAGACTCTCGTTGTGCCATCAACTCATGCTGCAACTGCTTACGTTGCTGCATCTCTTCATTCAAATCAGTGATTTTCTTATTTAACACTGCGAACTGAGTTGTCGATTCATCTCGTGGCACCAATTTGATCATGAGTTGAGTGTTGCTGCGATCAGGATCATGATGCAGCACCGCCCCATCACAGCGAAACGCCAACTCTTCGCCTTGCAGCATGTTGAACGTTAAAACGCCCACGACCGGATCACGATTACGTGCACAGTCACGAAGATAGTTGTTCACTTCGCTTTCAGCAGTGGACGTCAATTCCGTGAGCCGGCAGCCCGCAACCGGAGAAGCTGAAATTTGAAAGCGGAGAAATTGCCGATTGGCGGCCAGCACGATTCCATCGCGTGAGACCAGCAATGCCGCTTCGGAGAAGCGATTGGCAAGAGAAGCAAATTCTTCGGGTGACATGTGGCTCGAACTTTAAGCTTGTAGATACTCACGACCATCAGCCGCCATTGCATTTTCCGTCGGCTGCAAATGAACCACAATCGTACAACCGGCATCACCGCGGGCGATCGCTTCTTCAATCACGACTTTGGCATAGCCAAGATTTTCGGCCGCAATCACGCCAAAGACATTCGATGTCATCATACATAGTGACGGACGGCCAATCACCTTTTCCGCAAAGGGACACGCTCGGTTCTTCAGCACAATCTTCTCATCATCTTGCTGGACAATGTAAAAGTCGCCTTGAATTCGACGCTTCAGATCGACCAAGACGTCGGCGACCTGGTGACGATCGAGCTGGTCAACCTGCAGAGCGGTGCGATAGTCATCGTTGATTTGGTCGCCGACTCGCTGCCCCACGATACTGATAAACCCGGCGGCCTCTTCAAGCCCGACGACATCTTGCAGCGTCCCGGACAGCTCGCGGATCAGCGTCCGCAAAAACACGTCTCGCTCAAGTGGAAGTGACAAGTTCTCAATAATGGGCAATTCGTTCATCGCGTGGTCCGACATGGTACGCCTCCGGTGTTGACCTAAACGAGGGGGGGAAAATCTTGCGTGCCCCGCGTGGTTGGGGCTTGGATCGATGCAGTGAATTGTTAGAGAAGAACAAGTCCCCCGTGATTATTAACGATTTGCGTCGTTTAAGCACAATAAATTGGACTCGATTTGATCGCATACAGCAATCCAATTTCTTCGTCGCACCAAGTAATTGGGACGCATTGTTGCAATAAACAGTGCCGTGTGGGGGGCACACCGAGCGGCGAACAGTCTGGTGTGCAGCAGCGTGAGCGAGTGGCGAAGGGGGTTGGATTTCAGATGTTAACGATCAGCGGTGGATGGCAAGGCTGCTGGCAATGCGCGTGCTCTCACCCACATACGTGCGTCGCGGCTTACTTGCAAAATCCAATATTCGCAATCCGACCGATGGATGCCAAAGTCACGTGGCATTGGGGATGCGATATGAATGCTTGCGTTCGTGTTGTCGACACAACGCATTTGCCACAGCGGGTCGCTATCGAGCGAGCGAGGTGACTGGATCCGCTTGCAATTGGCCAGCGGCGTCGATGATAAGCCGTGCTGCTGCCACGTTAGGATCGTGCGAAAACAGCATTAGCCGCTCATGATCGACGATATCGCGGATCAAACTCGGCTTCAAACGGCGAACGATCAGTGGGAACTGGTCATACGCCAATGTCCAAAACGTTTGCAAATGAGCCACTGTGGGACACAAGTCGGCAGCGTAAATCGCCGATTTCCCTTCCGACTTTAACTTCACCATTTGGTGGCCGCGAGTATGTCCCCCGGTCAGTGAGACCGTGACCCCGGGTTCCACTTCCGATTGGCAATTCACCCATTGCAACAATCCGGTTTCTGCTAACGGAAGGAAATCGTCTTGGAAGTAGGACCCGGCCAATTCAGGAACGTCACCGACGCCGTCGTCCCACTCGACCCGTTGGACGTAGTGTCGAGCTCGGCTGAACGTAGGCCGCAAGCGATGATTTTTGTCGCGATAGGTGCATCCGCCCGCATGATC
>CAXBHV010001456.1:0-2321 GCA_963974855.1 uncultured Rhodopirellula sp.
ATAACCAGATCCAGGTTGGCCATAATGTCCGCATCGGCGCACATACCGCGATTGCAGCCTGTGTGGGAATAGCAGGAAGTGCTAATATCGGTAGTTATTGCAAAATATCCGGGGCTGCGGTGATTCTGGGTCATTTGCGCATTGCAGATCGGGTAACCATTACGGCTATGTCCATGGTAACCAAGGATATCAAGACCGCAGGTGTGTATTCGTCGGGTACTCCGCTACCACATCGCACGATCAGTTTTACATCTTGCCACGAGTCGAGATCGGCCGATGCGCGGACGTGATGCAGTGTGCCTTCGGCGTAAACGGCAGGTCGATAAACCAGACGACTGCCGTCGAGTGCCGACTCGGTGGCGACAAGGAATTTTTCTTTCACGCCGCTCGGGACAACCGGTCGTGTCGGAGTCGAAGATGTATCGTCGAGTGATTCGGTTTTTGCTTCTTCGCGTTTGTCTTGCAGTTTCTTTTTGCGGTCGGCCATCAAGCGACCAATTTGGTCTCGGGCCAGCGGCCCGGCCAAAAACGACAGCGCCCAGCGAGTCTGAAAGGTGCTCGGGGCGTCATCGTGGACATTGTTCATCAGGAAGACGCGATTGCCGAGTGCCGCGAGTTTCTGTTCCATCGCCGCACGATCGAACGGTTGACCGGATTGGGCTGCGGATCCCTCGAGCCCCTCCAACACCCGAGCCTTGTCGCGTTCGGTTTGTAGTCGTCCAAGAAACCAGGTTCCGATATTCGAGAGTCCTTTGTAGTCCAGGTCGACTGGGTTTTGCGTCGCCAAAGTGATGCCAAGACCGAAGGCGCGTGCTTGTTTCAGCAGCGTCAACATCGGTGGTTTCGATGGCGGATTAGAAACTGGCGGAAAGTAACCCGCGACTTCGTCCATGTAAAACATCGCTCGCAGCGAACTGGTGCCGCTCTGGGTTCGCATCCACGCCAGCAGTTCGTTCAGCAGGATGGTGACGAAGAACATCCGCTCACTGTCGGTCAGATGGGCGATCGACAGAATGGTTAGTCGCGGTTTGCCCTGTTCGGTGTAAAGTAGTTTTGGAATCGATAACGTTTCACCCTCGAGCCACGTGGAAAACGCAGGTGATGCGAGCAAATTGTTCAGCTGCATCGCCAATTTGGCGCGATCTGACGAGGGCATGAACGAGTCCAAATCGAGCACGCCGACTCGTTGGATCGGAGGTGATTGGATCAGTCCGATCAGATCGCCGATTTTGACGTTTTTGCCCTCACGCCAACAGACATCCAAGATCGACGAGATCAGGATATGTTCGCGCGACAGCAGCGGATCGGCATTGATTCCCATCAGTGTCAAAAGTCCCGATGCCGAACCGGTGATCCGTTCACGCATTGCATCGGAGTCGTTCAGCAATTCCGGCGGCGGTGCATCGAAGCTTTTCAGCACCGTCATCGGGATGCCCGCGTTACTGCCAGGCGTGTAGATGGCGATGTCGACGCTGTCACGGAACTTGGCGATCCGTTTGCCGTCTTGTCCCCAGCTCGCCAGTCCCTTTCGCCAAGTTGTTGCTTTGTCGGCCGCCAGTTCGTCGAGCGTCATTGCTTTGCGAGTCGCTTCGCCGGAATCCAACCAAGGTTTGAAATCTTCGGGCCGTAGTTCGGGAAACGTCAGCAACAGGTTGCCCAAATCTCCTTTAGGGTCCACGCAAATTGCGGGAATGCCGTCGATCGCGGCCTCTTCCAGCAGCGAAAGACACAATCCGGTTTTGCCGCTGCCGGTCATCCCCACACACATCGCGTGCGTGCAAAGATCTTTGGCATCGTACATCAACAAGTCATC
This sequence comes from uncultured Rhodopirellula sp., assembly GCA_963974855.1. Classification (GTDB taxonomy): domain Bacteria; phylum Planctomycetota; class Planctomycetia; order Pirellulales; family Pirellulaceae; genus Novipirellula. The sequence continues at coordinate 1,814 of CAXBHV010001456.1, forward strand.
GCTGAGTTTGCCATTGGCAAGATCGTAATGGCGACCGAGATAAAACGAGGCCAGTTTCTCGAAAACATCGGGAGAGGGAGATGACATGGCAAGCGTGATGTCCAACGAGTAAGAAAATGAGCGAATGACAAGAACTCGATTGATTACATCCTGAATCGAGTCGGCAAAGGATTGAGTGTGGGGGCGGCGGATAAGTCGCGTGGCTACCCATTGCTAAATCTTACCCGAAAAAGGGATGGTCGCGGACGACGCTCGGGCGCGCTATGATACCGACCTTCGACTTACACGCCCTTTTATCTTCTGCCTCCTTTTTGACGACACCGCCATGCTTGATTTGTTCGACAAGATTGAAGACGCTTGTAAAAAAATCCGAAGTGAGTTTTCTAAAACGCCGAAGGTCGGTATCATCCTGGGCACGGGGCTCGGCGGACTTGCCGAACAGATCGAAGTCGAAGCCTCATTCGAATACGGGGACATTCCCCATTTTCCGACTTCGACGGCGACGAGC
>CAXBHV010001457.1:0-2318 GCA_963974855.1 uncultured Rhodopirellula sp.
TGACGACATACGATTTGATCTTCGTCAAATCGCCTTCGTTGTATTCCGGGTATTCCTCGTACAACCAATGGCACACGGTCAAGCCGAGCACCGAATCGCCGAGAAATTCAAGCCGCTCGTTACTTTCGAGTCGGTGAGACGCGCCCGAGGCATGCGTCAACGCAGATAGCAATAACGATTCATCATTGAATCGATAATCGATAATCTCTTGGCAAAGCCGTAGCTTCGATGCCTGGTCGCCCCCATCAACGCCTTCAAGGTCGTCGACAAGATTGATTTCAGCGGCATCGGAAACGGAATCAAATTCCGATGAACTCACGAATACACCCTGTTTGCTGTGTGACGTTTCCTCCAATAACCGCAGTCTGTCTGGACCTAGGATTTCTTCCCAATGGTTTTGGGGCCTTTCGCTAGACCAGACAATTCGGCTCCCAATGTGTGAGCCTGTCGTGAAGCCAGCTAAACCATTTGTGGCCCGGATTTCCCGGCCTCAACTTGCATGGAGACTAGCGTTGGCTTCGTTCGACACCGTTTTGGAGTTAGGACTGCTTCCTGTCACACGCCGGTGATTGAATGCGAGTACTTCAGCGAGGGGGCCGCTCTGCGACTCCGTCGGTCATCGACTCAAGCACCGGTGTGTGACGAACTGACACAGTCTACCGAGTGGCAATCAGGTTGACCAGCGGAAAAGTTCGGCGACACCCTGGACGTCGCGAAACTCGCTGTGAGTTTCGGTTCTGCGAAGTTTCGATCAATACTTGGCCGCTTTAGCTGCGAGATGAGCACCCAAAAGTACTACGGTCCCGAGACGGTTTGATTATGGGCACGTCCCGCATTGGCGATCACTTCCGCATCGTCAATGACCAGGAAATGTCCATGATCCGACGTTACGATGATGGCAGTATCGTCCCACGCATTGGTGCGTTCGACCCAATCGACGATCGTTTCAAAGGCCGCATCACCGCTGAGCACCGCGCCGATGCTGCTGTCCAAATTGTTGGCGTGATTGGCCCAATCGACGTCTCCCGCTTCGACCATCAACCAAAAACCCTTTTCAGATGTTTCTAGTATTTTCAGCGCGGCTTCCGTCATGTCGGCGAGGGTCGGGTTCTCGTCGATATCGGCTTGCGAATACTTTTCCGTTCCCTTGGCATCAAAGGTAGGATTGAAGTTGCCGTCTGCGGTTTGAAACGGCAAATGACCACCGGTGGTTCCGTAAAACCCAAGAAAACGAGTCCCCTCGCGAATCGCTTCCTCGGCCCCTTTCATCAATCCCTCACGTCCGGCAACACCCTCGGTCCGCTGTGCAACCAGATACTTGCCGCCGTTTTTGCGATCGACAGCAATCAGGTCAGCTTGGTGAAAATACGGATTGCCTTGGGCAAAGTTGTCGCCTTGCGCGGCGTCTTTGTCTTTGCCTTCGCCCCATCCACCACTGATCATCACGTCGACACCCTCAAGCGGTTTGTCACGATGGGACGACGAACGCAATCCGACCATGTCACGTGCGATGTCTTGATAGTCATAGCGAGCCACGTTGTTTGCATAGGCAGCCCCCGGGGTCGCATGGCTGAGCGGGACACTTGTGACGACACCGATCTTAAATCCTTGCGGTTGCAATTCGCGAGCGATCGGCACGATGTGCTCACCATCGACGGTGTAGTTGACCGATCCGTTGTACGTTTTGACGCCCGCAGTCATGCTGACGGCGGATGCGGCCGAGTCGGTGACGCTGTGCGGCTGAGTGCGATCCAAGCCGAGTAAGTAGTCGCTGTTGCTTTGTTCGAGCCACGGGTATGCCCCGCCTCGTTTGACATCGAAGCCACCGGATGCATCCTTGCCCCCACCGAGCACAACTTGCGAATTGACGTCAAATTTTGTTCCGCCCAGCCGTGGACTGGTGCAGAAAAATCCGAAGTCGGTTTTCGTGCCGCAGTAATTTTGAAACGACAAGACATCGCCGCGTCCTGTGTCGTAACCGACCTTTCCTGACTTGTAGATTGCTGCCGCTCGCGTGGTCTGCCAATCCATTCCGTCAAATACAAACAAGATAATGTTCTTGCGACCTTGTTCGAGTGCTTTCTTTTGCAACCGATAGACATCGGTTTGGTCAAAGTAGGGGGCAGTTGGGTTTACCGTGTCTTGGGGGACGTTTCCATACAGATCCTTCAAGCGTTCCGGGTCGCTGTAGACGCTGCCTTCTTCACGAAGCGAATCGAGCGTAATGCCAAAGGTATAGATCGGAATCAAGCGATTGCTATGGTTCAGCCAAGTGCTAAAGCGGTTTGGAATATGTCCCCAATGTCCCCACGGGGCGA
>CAXBHV010001458.1:0-2318 GCA_963974855.1 uncultured Rhodopirellula sp.
CGATCTGCCAAGCCGATAAGACGTTTCTCGATGTTGGTGCCCATATTGGAAGCGTCATCGCGGCTGTCCACAAACATGCCCCAACGATCAAGATCATCGCAGTCGAAGCGATGCAAGAGAAAGCGGCAAAACTTCGCCACAAGTTTCCGCACGTCGTTTTGCATGCTTGTGCGGTGGGAGAAGCCGACGGCGAGATGACGTTTTTCATCGACACGCAGCAGTCGGGCTACAGTTCGCTCATCGCACCGGATGACAATCAATCGCACATCCATGAAATTCGGGTCGCGTTCAAACGATTGGACACGTTAATCCCAGATGACGCCATCGTTGACGTGGTGAAGATCGATATTGAAGGGGCCGAACTTGGGGCTCTTCGCGGGGCCACCAACCTGCTGTCCAAATGCAGGCCCGTTGTCATGTTTGAAAGTGCTCCCACCCGTTTAAGCTCAAACTACGAGTCCCAAGACCTTTATCAATTCTTCGAACAACGCGAATATGAAATTTTTGTGCCCAATCGACTTGCTCACAACGGCAGTGGGCTTAGCGAAGAGGGATTCCTTGAGAGTCATCTTTACCCACGCAGAGCCACCAATTATTTCGCGGTGCACCGAGATCGCCGGATCGAGATTCGGGATAGGGCACGCCGAGTCCTCGGAATCCACGTTGCATAAATGATCCGGGGCGTTCGACTCCGTGATCCAACGGATCGTCGCTGCGTCGAGCAAAACAAGCACGTCGGCAGGAGCTATCCGGTGTCATTCGATTAGGCGTTTGGAGGCAAGTACCATGTGTTTGCACCGCGTGTTCTGAGTCGCTTAGAATGTTCACTGGCATCCATCCACATTCGGTTGAAATCATCAAGACCCAGCGAGGTCATGATTGCACTCACAGTCTATCCGTTTGCAAAAATGCCAACTCGGTCGGAATTTGTTTATCCGATTGGAATCCATACTCCTTGCACACGAATGAAAACATGGAAATGCTTTTAGGCATCCTCGCAATGACGGTCCTTGCCGTTGGAGTTATCGGCTGGCTTTGGATCACGGTGATGGCCTTCAGCGAGGGCGAAACTCTTTGGGGCGTCGGTTGCCTAATCATTTCGCCGCTTTGCCTCATATACGGATTCTTGAACCTGCAAGAGTTGAAGATACCGTTCGTCATGGTGCTGGTCGGATTTGTGGGGCGAATTGGCATCGGATTGCTTGCGGCCTCAATGGGCTGACACGCTCAAGTTCCATGAAAAAAGGACGCGGCGACTTTGTCTTTCGACAGGGTCGCCGCGTCCTTTGCTGATCACTGCTTCATCAAGATGCTTGAGTTCTCGTCGGACGTCTTAGGGCCGAATGGCACCCCAGCCGGATTCTTGGCGTTTCCGTTTCGGAGGAGTTCGAGTTTCTGGCTGGCGAACTTCCATCTGGCGAACGTCAGGCTGATAGGACCGATTCACTTGATGACGTGATTCCGATTCAAACGTTCGCTCTCGCACGAGTGCCGCCTCACGAACGGGGACTGAATAATTGCCGCGGTCACGGTTAGACGCGTTGACCGGTTGTTCGCTACTTGGTGGCAGTGGCGGGGCAGTCAGTGGGCGGTCAGCCTCGCTGGGTTGCGATTGCACCTCGAGTGTTCGGCGTTGGAACGGCGAAATGTACTCTGGTGGTGCTTGGATGGGGTGGACGCTCGAGTAGCCCAGCTTGCTTGGCTCTTCGTTTGCCGCCGTGATCATCCGGTCGGATGCTCCCTGCTGGTTGGATCCGAATACCGACGAGTCAGCTGGGTTTTGCAATCGCCACTCGGTTTTCGTTTGCGGTTTCGCATCGGAATCCGAGCTATTGCCATTGCGGTTTTCATCCAAGTAACGGTCGATGTCGCTGCGATATCCACTTTGCTCGTTAGATTGACTAGGAAGTCCCGATTCAAGGCGTGGTTGGTCCAAAGGATCGCGATCGCCGTTGGAGGACGACCGGACGCCCGAGAGCGGTTCAGTGTTTGGCGTGTAACTGGTGCTTGGAACAGTGGACGGAATGGGGATCGTCATCGAGCTGCTCGGTGACGAGATGGCACCCGTTTGATTGACGCTGCCAAATGGGCTGGGCGTGTACTGCGAGGTCGATCCGTATGCCGAGCTTTGGCTGAAACTTTGAGGGACTTGTCCGCCGCTCAAGCTCGGTGGATTCATCGGCACTGAATCGCTAGGGGCTCCGAACGGATTGCTGGTTCCCGAGGTAGAGCCAACGGGAACCGGTTGACCAATCGGCACCGGTTGCCCGATGGGAGTGGGTTGGCCAATCGGTGTGGGCTGATAAACGCTGGGTTGG
>CAXBHV010001459.1:0-2316 GCA_963974855.1 uncultured Rhodopirellula sp.
TTACCCGGTGCCTCACGGCCCACGGCTCACATCGCTTAAAGCGACTGGGTGTCCTTCGCTGACTCGCGGTACGGCGAATGGGGAGCACGCCTAATTTGACGACCTCGGATTCGGTACTCGATTCCTCGCCATGAGATCGTCTTGGTAAAGAAACACTTGATAAAGGTGAGTGGGGTGACCAGTTGAGCGAACACGATCCAAACAGGCAGCATCATCCATGACGTTAGCCCGAACGAGTTTGGCGTCACTCGGCCGCCCGGGATTTGGCAACTTGCAGCCCACTGGCATAATCCAACGAGCAGTAGATTAGAGAGCTCAAAACCAATGAAGACGATCAGGGCCGTGCGGATGGCATCCACGTCTGATCGGACCATGCCTGTGATGGCCAACACCGCTGCAAGAAACGGAACAATCACTGAGATGATGCCATAGCCCACCGTTGCCGGCCAGGAAGGATGGTAAAGCTTTGCGGTCAGCAATTGACGCGGGATCCACTGCATCAGATCGCTAAACGTGCATGATTCGCGGTTGACCATCAGCACGCTTGGCACAAACACTTGCCGGTAACCGTGCCGACGCAAAACGCTAAACAGCATCGTGTCTTCGCACAGTGCAGTGGACCACTTTTCAAGCAAGCCTGTTTCGTCGATCACACGACGTCGGATCGCCAGGCTGCCTCCCCAAGCGATCCGAAGCAGGATCATGTTGATCGATGTCGGCACGTTCCAAAGGTAACGCACGATCGATCCGCCGGACGCACGCGGCGGATCGTACCATCGATTTCCTGTCGTCACCCCCACTTTGTCGCATGCGTGCGGAGCGACAAGTTCAGCTAACCAAGTGCGATGCGGAGTGGAATCGGCATCACATAGCGCAATGACCTCGACCGAAGGATCAAGCTCTTGCACTGCCTGGACGATACTGCTGCACTTCAAGCTGCAATTCTCGGCCGGATCTTTCAAGACGCTAACGCGTAATCGTGGGTTGGATTTGAACGGACGCAAGATCGATTGCGATGGATCCTTCGGGCTGTCGACGACGACGTGCAATTCGTAATCGGGATAATCCTGATCCAAAAGCCGGGTGAGACATTGCCCTAAAAACGGATCGGCCCCGCGAAGACACAGCAGGATCGCGGCTTTGGGAGTATAGGCGGGATCCGCTGAGGGCCGTTTGCGGAACATGATCGCGGCAAACGCCAAGGCAAAGACGGTTTGGATTGCCACGATCAGAACAACGGTCCAGCAGATGGCCTCCGTGATAGTCACAAAAAAAGTACTCCTGCGTCGTGTTGCGCTATCGCGAAAAAACCGAAATCGAGGACCGTCGTCGGCAACGTGGCTGCTGAGTATACTGCCGGTTTTCGACGACGTGCAGGTCACCGCCCACCGATGTCAAAGACGATGCCGTTAACGCCGTTCGAGCGTTGTATGTTGCTGGAAGATTCTCCGGCCTATCCCTGCCACTGCTTCATGCGGCTGCATTTCCACGGACGACTCGATCGCGAGACCTTTGTGACGGCATTGCAGAAAACACTGCAGTTCCATCCGCTATTGCGAGCCACCGTTACGTCGGGCTGGAACGAGCATTGGTCATTCTCGGACACGGTCGAGCCCGAATTGCTGTGGCGTGAAGGCGAAACCGGGGAGCCACTCCCCCAAGCCAAGCTGATTGATCTGCAGCGAGAGAGTGGATTGAAAATTCATGTTGTGCAGGGGCCTGCGAATGTCGAGATCACGTTCCAGTTCCATCATGCATGCTGTGACGGCGCGGGAATCCAACGATTCATTGACGATCTGCTCGTTCGCTACGCCCACATCCGAACGGGCAATGAAATCGACAGCGATGCTAGGGCGGTGGATCCCAGCCGGCTCGCATCACGCGGTTCCTACGGACTGCGACTTGGCAGGCTACTCAAGCTGTTGCCCGGCCAATTGGTGGGGCTGATTGGTGCGGCTCAGTTTCTTGGACGCCAACCTAAACCGTTGCTCGCCCATTCTGCGCGTCCTCGAAAAACCAAATCGACGGCAACGTTCCCCTCTCTCACAAGTTTCCAGCTTGACAAAACGCAAACCCTTGCCTTACGAAACGCAGCAAACCAACGTAACGTGACGCTCCACGAACTGCTGGTGGGTGATTTCTTTCTGGCGTTATGGGATTGGCAGAAAGACCTCGGCGAATACAACGAATCGCATTGGACGCGGATGATGATCCCCATGGATATGCGAGATACGTCGTATCGTTCACTGCCTGCGATGAATTGCGTCAGTTCTATTTTTCTTGATCGTCGCGGAGGCTTGGGGGGGGATCGCAAAC
>CAXBHV010001460.1:0-2316 GCA_963974855.1 uncultured Rhodopirellula sp.
GCTACGAGTCCCGTCGTGCCACTAAGTCGCTGGGACTCGTAGCCTCGTCCACTACATCCAAAGTTCATGTCATTCGGGAAACATCTTGGAAATGACGAAGTTATTTCCGAACGTTTGCTTTCCACCTCGAATCCAGGAGAACTGCCGCGTCCCATCACTCTAGCGTATTTGAGTCGCAACACCAAATTCACGTGCGAGACGTCGCATCACTCATCAGCGGTTTGCTAATGCCCTGGGTCAAAGTCACTACGATTCGCAGCGACATTGGATGCAAATTCCGTGACCGGGATCGTGCGAAACGTCGTTTGCACGAGTTGATTGCTCGTTTTTGATCGGCAGCACTGGCAACGACAGTACAATCATTGAAAGAGGGAGCCGATTCAGTGCTCCTGCGAATGTTTTTTTGCGTGGCGGTCGCGGTTGGGGAGGAGGGTTCGTTTGCCTACGGAGCAATTAACAAGAGCGTCGATGTTGTGCGAGCTATGCGAGGTAGATCATGCGTACAACAAGCACCATCTGATCCCTCGACATTGCCATCGCAAAACGTGGTGGAAACGGCGATTCACGAAAGAGCAGATGCAGCAAACGATTTCAGTTTGCAGGATGTGTCACCGTTCAATCCACGATCTGATTCCTGACGAAAAGGAGATCGGGCGGCACTATTACTCAATTGAGACACTCAAATCCCACCCTGCTATGGCAAACTACTTGGCTTGGAAACGACGACGGCTTCACTCGTGACGGTTTGGTGCCTGGGTTTGGTGCGGACAATCATTCAATCCGACATCGTTGATCGTCTTGAAGGCAAAAAGATGTCGGGCAAAAAATGAAGAACAGATCCGGGCGATCGCGACGCTGAGCTCTTTACACACGCTACGCATTTTTTTGACCCCATGTTTTTGCCGGCAATGATTCTCGACAGCACCGCGTCCTATGATTTCGAGCGTTGACGGTACCAACGCGAACCACTGGATCGGCTCCACGATGTTGCGATCAAATTATCGACCGCGCAGATCACACGCACTGATTCGACCCTGCAACATTTCCTATGCAGTAAGGTAGGAATCATTGGGTGAAATCCCGTTAGCCGTTTGGGCGAACGCTTTGAAACATTTCCTGTAGCGGAACTCGTCAAGAGTTTTGGGGGGCATACCATTCGTAGAGCCGTCCGTCATCGCAGAGCATCTTCGTCGCGGCACGCTAGGCAATTCGGCAACGTAAAGTTGGCGACCAACGCAGATATCAGAGTTGCCGTTCTGAATCCTCGAGATGCCGATAGCTAACAGGACGCTACCGCGAGCCGCGAAGCAGGCATTACCACCGGTCACTGCTTGTTGAGGGCTACTCCTGCTCGATTTGGTTGCCTTCGATGCGCACGCCGTCGATAACCGACACAACTTCGCCGCCATCGTTTCGCTGATCAAAGTGGATGAGCTCGTGGGACTTGCGCAGGCTCAACGAAGAACGACGGAATGTGTTTCCCCGGATCAGGATATTTCCGGTCGCAACTGATTCGTACCAGTCGTTCAGTGACAGAGCCACCTTGACTGCGGGGCCGACGATGCCTTCAAACGTGTTGCCCTCGACAACCACGTGCCGCGTCTGAACGAGAATCCCTTGGGCCCGCGTGTCGCGTAGGACGTTGTTTCGAACGACCATACGTGCTCCGGCGTTGTCAATGTTACCAACCAGGACGCCGGTCGTGACGCCCCGCGGAATCTCGCTCAATTCCAGCACATGACGCTTGCTCGTGTGGCGAAACGGATCGCTGGCCAGCGTTGATGTGCCGATTACGGTGAAGTCGCCACGGATGAAGATGACCTGCTGTCCGGATTCCCCCCAACGATTGAGGTTCGACTTCTTGGCTGGCGGTTCGACAGTGATCTTATTCGTAACCAGATCGATGGCGGTAACCGCCCAATAATTGCCTTTATTGGTGATCTTGTCGTCGCCATTGGGTCCGAGGTCGCAGTTCTCGATCACCACGTCGCCACCGTTGCCGTTGATGTGGATGCCGTCCGATGATGCGGCGAAAAAAGCCAATGGATCGTCCGGGGCCAGCCGCAACTTGACCCGGTTCACGTGGATTCCTCGGTTGACCTCTCCGGCGATGACCATACCCGGAATATTGACGAAGTCGAGGTCTTCAAAACTAAGGTCCGAGTTTCCATCCTCGTTATCGATGAGGACACCAAATCCAGCATTGTTATGATGGAGAAGCCACACATGATTGCCGGGTTCAAAGGGGCGACTGGTGTCCCGCGGCGATTTTGCGATGAAGCTGCCTTCGTGATAGACGAAATTATTAGTCTTAGT
>CAXBHV010001461.1:0-2313 GCA_963974855.1 uncultured Rhodopirellula sp.
CGGAACGCTGCAAACCTTGATCGACGAGCCATCGATCTTGAGTGGGCAATTGCAAGGATTGGATCTGATCGAAAACAGCATCACTCTCGGTGGTCACACGCTGAATGTGGGCGAGATCCTAGTTTCGGTACAATTCGGTGGAACGGTCGGCAGCAACAATGTTGTCGTGACCGGGAACGATATCTTTTCCATCTCGGTAACCACGACCGATTTGGGATCTGCCGCATCCAACTTCACGGCCACATTGGTGTTGGACGGATCGGATGTCGGATTGGATTCGCTCGCAGAGGAAATCTTTGGTTTTTCATTAACCTCTGCAACGATTCCGCCGAATCAAGCTCCGGTGATCACGAGTGACGGTGGAGCCGCCACTGCCGCAGTGAACGTTGCCGAAAATACGACCACCGTCACCACCATTACGGCATCCGACGCGGACTTGCCAACCCAGTCGCTCAGCTATTCGATTAGCGGAGGTGACGATGCGTCCAAGTTCACAATCAATACTGTGACCGGATTGCTTAGCTTCATCGCGGCTCCCGACTTCGAAGCACCGGCCGACACCGGCGGTAACAACATCTATGACGTCATTATCGAGGTGAGCGACGGTTCGCTAACCGACACACAAGCGATCGCCGTGACCGTCACGGCAGTGAACGACAACGCTCCGGTAATCACCTCCAACGGTGGCGGTGCGAGTGCCACGATCAACGTCTCTGAAAACACGACCAGCGTAACCACGGTGACGGCGACAGATGCCGATTTGCCTGGTCAAACACTGACTTACTCGATTAGCGGGACCGACGCTGCCAACTTCACCATCAACAGCTCAAGTGGTGAGTTGAGCTTTATTGCGCCGCCTGATTTCGAAGACCCAGACGACGCGGGAGACAGCAACGTTTATTACGTTACTGTCCAGACTAGCGATGGGACGTTTACGGACAATCAAACGCTGGCCGTGACCGTGACCGATGCCGACGAAACATTGACGGCATCGAATGAATTTTTGGTCAACGACGAAGTCGGTGATCAACAGGTGACTAGCGCCGAGGAGCGTGGCAGTACGCGGGCGGTGTCGATGGCCGCCGATGGCAGTTACGTTGTTGTTTGGACCAGCTTGAACCAGGATGGATCGGGCAAAGGCGTTTACGCACAGCGGTTTAGCTCCAACGGATCGGCGATCACGACCGAGTTTCGCGTTAATGAAACGCCCACCAACGATCAACAATGGGCTAGTGTCTCGTCCGCATTTGATGGCACATTTGTCGTGACTTGGACGAGCAACCAAGGGGCGACCGCAGAGGACATTTACTATCGGCGGTTCGCTGCCGATGGCACGGCGCTGACAACCGAGTTGGTTGCCAACACTAGCACCTCGGGGACACAAAAGAATTCGACCATCGGAATGAACACCTCCACAGGCGAATTTGTAATCGCCTGGCAGGGCAACGGAACCCAGAGCGGTGAGATCGATTCGGCAGGAATCTTCGCTCAGCGTTTTGACAGTTCTGGATCGGCAGTGGGAAGCGAATTTCGCGTCAACTCCGCGACTGGCGGAATCCAATACGACGCTGCGATCGCAATGAACGAAGATGGCGACTTCGTGGTCGTGTGGGACGATTCAAACGGAGTCCATTTCCAACGGTTTGACGACAACGCCAATGAACAGGGCGGTCAAGTCACCGTTTCCGGCAGCGTATTCGCTGGCAACGCCGCTGTGGCGATGCAAAGCAATGGTTCGTTCGTCGTGGCGTGGCGACAATCAGGAGCGATCACTCCTAGCGATGTCTACCTGCAACGCTATAACAACGACGGATCCACCGCCGGCAGCACGCAGACCGTCGCCACGACATCAAGCTTTGACCAAGTCGATCCATCGATCGCAATCGAGGAAGATGGACAATTCATCGTCGTCTGGGAAGGCTACGGTTCACAGACAGGACAAAGCGATTCGTACGGAGTCTTTGGCCAGAGGTTTCACTCGAATGGCAACCTGATTGGAAGCGAATTTCGAGTCAACGAGAGTACCTCCGGCACGCAAAACAAGGCTTCGGTTGCCATGCTCGACATCGACAATTTCGTCGTGGTTTGGAGCGGTGCAGGGGATCAAGCCGGCCAGGTCGACACGAGTGGTGTGTTCGCTCGCCAATATGGAACCGCGGGTGTCAATTCCGCTCCGACCGTGACATTGACCAACAAGCTCGCATCCTTGGCGGAAAACGCCGATACGGCGTCAAGCATCAAGATTTCGGACATTCAAATCAGCGACGATGGAAACGGCACCAACGTGCTTTCGTTGGTGGGCGATGACGCCGC
>CAXBHV010001462.1:0-2313 GCA_963974855.1 uncultured Rhodopirellula sp.
GGCGCCGCACGGGCGGTTCAGAGCAATAACAACCAAGTGGGCGATTGGTTGCCGGCGGCCTTTCGTGAAACGGAAGAGCTGAATTGGTACCGCCAGCACTTTGCGGGCGACCAGTTCGTCGTGCTTAGTTGGGATGGCTGTACGATTGCTGGATCGATCAGCGAAGACGGCAGCGTACCGGCAGACCCCCGAATTGATCAACTCGCCAATTTGTTGATCTCAGATTCGCCAGTCGGCGGAAAGCAAGATGCACAACCTTATCGCCACTACTTCAAATCAATCTACACAGGACCTCGACTGCTCGAATATCTATCCGAGTCGGGGACGGGGATTCCCTTTGACATCGCAAAGCAGCGACTGGTCGGTTCGTTCCTAGGTCCGGATCGTCAACAGACCTGTTTGTTGATCACGTTGTCTGATGCAGCACTGCCGAACCTACGTCAGGTATTAGCCAGACCGGTGGTCGGACCGCTCGGTTTTCAGCACCCAGCCGGCGTCTTGTTTACGGCGTTAGAAAGCTGTGAGATCGACGCAGATCAAGCACGACTGGGCGGTCCACCCGTCGACAACGTGGCCATTGACGAAGAAGGCGAACGAACGCTGATCCGTCTGGCCGGACTATCGGGGTTGCTTGGACTAACGCTTACTTGGTGGTCGCTACGCAGCGTTCGCTTGACGTGTATTGTCTTTAGTTGCGGCATACTGAGTGCGGCTGCGGGACTTGCCTCGTTGTGGATCGCGGGCACCAACACCGACGCGATCGTGCTTTCGATGCCTGCGCTCGTTTATGTGCTCGGAATCTCGGGTGCGGTTCACTTGATCAATTACTACCGCGATGCATTTGGCGACGTGGGGTTAAAGGCGGCGCCGGGCAAGGCGATCGCGATGGGGTGGAAACCAGCTGTGTTGTGTTCGCTTACAACCGCCTTTGGTCTGTTGTCTCTGTGTGCGAGTGAGTTGACTCCGATCCAAAAGTTTGGCTTCTACTCAGCAATCGGCGTGATGGAAATGTTGATCGTGCTGTTTCTGTTCTTACCCGCGGCGCTGTACATGTGGCCTGACAAGCTACCTGCGGCCTCGATCCGAACCAAAGGCAAGTCGAAATCCCGCGAGGCCACTGTGCCAGCATCCGATGGCCGGATGCAACAGTTTTGGGACACGCTTTGCGATGTGATCCTACGACACCATGCCTTGGTCACGATCGCATTCCTGGTGTTGATCGTGGGGCTTGTCAGCGGGTTGCGCTACTACCGCACATCGATTGACTTGATGAAACTGTTCGGTAAGGAAGCCAGGATTCTGAAGGACTATCGCTGGATCGAAGCAAACCTTGGTCCTTTGGTTCCCGTTGAGATTGTGCTGGGCTTTGATTCTAAATCGATTGCCAAAACGGGTGAATCGACATCAAACGGACCGGATGGGAAAGCGGAATGGACGCTGCTTGAACGCATGAATATCGTTGCGAACACACAGCGAACCATTGAACAAAAGTTTGGGGCTCACGGCAACAACGTGATCGGCCCCACGATGTCGGCGCTGACGTTTGTTCCACCGCTCCCGCGTCAAAACCGAAGTATGGGGTCATTTGTTCAACGAAAATTAATGAACCGAAAGTTGGAGCAGGCCTACGAATCTCTTTCCAACAGCGGCTATATGACTTTTGATAAAGATTCGAACCGCGAGCTTTGGCGAATTAGTCTTCGCGTGGCTGCGTTTGAAGACGTTGACTACGGTCAGTTTACGCAGTCGCTCAAAGCGTTGGTTGATCCGGTGATCACCCAGTCCGCAGCCAAGTATGCAAACGCAGACGGATCAATTCACCAAGTGAACCATGTCTCGGCCCGTTCCGATCAACCTGCGATTACAACCGTGTACACGGGCGTTGTGCCGATTGTTTATAAAGCACAAACGGCGCTGCTTCGCAGTTTGATCAGTAGTACGGTTTGGTCGTTTCTGACGATCACTCCGCTATTGATGCTCGTTTCGCGAGGCTTCTTCGCGGGTATGGTCGCGATGCTTCCCAACGTGCTCCCGGTGCTGGTCGTCTTTGGCGGGATCAGTTGGCTTGGGCAGCCCGTGGAAATCGGATCGATGATGGCGGCGAGTATCGCGCTCGGGGTGGCTGTGGATGACACGATTCACTACTTGACCTGGTTTCGAGTCAGTTTAAATCGAGATGGTGATCGTCTGAACGCCATTCGCAGTGCCTATCATCACTGCGCGACCCCCACATTGCAGGCCACGCTGATCAACGGTCTCGGTTTGTCGGTGTTCATGGTCAGTACCTTTTCGCCGACAAAGCAGTTCGGTTAT
>CAXBHV010001463.1:0-2312 GCA_963974855.1 uncultured Rhodopirellula sp.
TGTCGGCTTCCTGCCGCATGCCGCCCCCGGCAGCCCCTCAATGAAAGCGTGCCAATTCGAGACGCGGTTTGACGCAAGGTTCCTTTGGCGCGAAGTCGAGATGGTCCCCGATGCCGAAAGTGCGGCGGACCAGTCGGACAAACCACTGCGAGAACCGCTCGCGGCGCTTTACCCGAAATACCCGAAGGTCGATCGTGCGAAACTCTCTGTCGATACGGGGGCCGATATCGAACCCTTTGCTTGGCAACCGATTTCAGCGGCGAGATTGCCGCGAGTAACCATGCTGGACAGCGAGCGGGAAATGGCTCGATTGAGTCTGACGACGGACGTAGCCGATGCAACGAAGCTGACGTATCCCGTAGGCCTAAATCAAAAATGGCAGTATGAAGGAGTGCCGAATCGCCAAGTCTGGTGGCTGCCAACTGGCAACACCGAGGACGAGGCTAAAGTCTCCGTCGAGATACGAGCCGGATCGGTGTACCCCGACACCCAGCTCGCCATTCCTGGCGGCCCGGTGATTCAGAATGTTCGCATCACGGTGCCCATGCCAGCGAAGAACCCCGTGTGGCTAGAGATTGTCGCCGAGCCAGAACCGGAAGCTGAGTAGTCAACTGTGTTTCGTACAGGCGATTGGTAGCGCTGCCCCTGGCTCCATCGTTCCGGTTTCAGACCGTGGGTAACTTGGCACTACTCTCATAATAGGGACATAGCACCTTGCTGTGGTAAAGGCCTGTGCCCTGATAGACTGGTCCTGGGTAAATCGGCAAATGTTGGGGGGTAGCCGACTTCAATTCGCTAGAGTTCGCGACTCAACTAGCGCCGGTTGAGCAAAAAGCAGTTGAACGGGCGTAACATCATCTTTCGCAGAGGACTTGTCCGCTCGCTGCAATGAAAAGATAGGGACGATTGCAAGCTAATCTGGCTTTGTCAGTAGCTCACGCGCCCGCCGCCGCAAATGATAGCGGCGGTGCGTGCGATGGCTTCTCATCGAATCCACGCACTCCGGTCGCCCCGCGACCGTGCAAAACAACTTGCCGAAGTCGCTTACCAGTTCACACCAGGATGCTGCATCCAAGCCCAATCGCTTCAGCACCGGAGGCATGCTGTCGGGAGTCCGACCACGTTTGCCCGGTGCCACCTGTCGAGCCGTCCAGTCGAGCATTTCTAGATAGTCTTCAAGCGACATCGCCAGAAAACCTTTGTCGCTGCAACGTTGACCCGACTGGTTCACGCAGGGACCGATTGGATCGGATTGCTCATTGATCGAGAGAGGAGAAAGGAAACTGTCGATGGGCTTCTCTTGAGCCACCGGAATCGGATTATCCCCGCCACTCGCATCCTGAGGAGCGGCGGTGATGCATTGGATTCGCCGCTGTACGGAGGTGTGATCGCTCTGCTCGAGCGTTTCGGCCATCGCGGCCCGAATCGGGTTGAGGTCCACGTAGGCGGCACAAGCAAGCAGCGACGCCTCGTCAGCGATCCGAGTGGCATGGAATCGGTCCTGGAAGAAATGCCCCGATTCATCGTCCTCGTGGTTGGCTCGCATTGCGACACGTTGGCAGAGCAGTCGCATCCACCAACTGATGCTGCTCAGCCGCTTACGAATCTCGGCACATTTGACCGGACAGCCGGCGATCGACTGGATTTCGGGCTCCGTCGGCGGCATTGGCGAACCGTCGGAACTTCGGCGATGGGGACAGATCATCATCCATCGCCGTGCCACTTCTTTGTCATTCCAAGTGGCGACCACATCCGGGCGAGAGCGAAGAATCAAGTGGAAATGGCTTGAAAGAATCGCAAAACCCAGTAAATCTACCCCAAAAGCGGCAGCAAATTGAATCAATCGCTGTTCGATCCACACTTTGCGATGATCAAAGTTTTTTCCCGAGATTGGATCGTCGCCCATCAAGAAGCATCGCCGGACGGTGCGATTATAAGTGTGGGCGATCGCGATTTCGTCGGGATCGAAGACTTCCGAGCGTGCCAAGCGGACCATCACACACCTCGCCAAGGTTGAAGGGACTAGCAATGTCACCAAAAGGAATCCTTCCCCTCGCCCAACTCAAAGTCAACCCCCAAACAAAAAGCTATGTCCCTGTGCAAATGATGATGTCCCTGTGCAAATGATGTCGCAATTCCAATGATCAGTTCGCGGTACGCAGCAGTTTTAGGTGATAGCTTCCTGGTTCGGGGGCGGGGACGCTGGAAATGTTCAGCGAGTTATCCTCACCGACGCGAGTCGCGCAGAGTCGCTCTCGCTTGTTCGCTTGGTCGCCGATCGTCTGGTCACTTCGGCTGGTGACGCCGTCACC
>CAXBHV010001464.1:0-2311 GCA_963974855.1 uncultured Rhodopirellula sp.
AGGCACCGGGTAATGCGTGGGACCCGGCCGCTCACGCGCGAGCGGCTCACTAAGTGACGGCTAACTATTGCGGGGGCAGATCGAATGACAAGTCGAAACGTCGCCAACACATCGCCGTAACCAGCACGCTGACCGCAGCGATACTCCACGTGGCTGCGATCGCGCCACCGACGAAACCGAGGGTATAGAGACTTTCGGGCAAGATGCTTTTGCACATCCCGGCCCAAATGACCAACAGTGCAAGCGAGGCCGCGATCACGCCTGCTTTGCCTAGAAACGTCAACTTAGCTCGCAACATCATTCCCAACCCTTGTTGGTGAGCATGGTGCGGGTATACCAAAAACAAAGCATTTTCCGCTGCAAACGTGAACACTGCAAATGCAGCCATCAGCAATGTCCATAACAACCACTGGACCCATCCGGGATGAACGACCAAAGCCGCGATCGTTAGTGTGACCCACTGAAAAATCCATGTGATCAAGATGGGTAACGTCAATTGACCGACGACCATCGAAAGTGGTTTGACGGGCAACGACTTTAGTAGCTGCATCCGCAACAAGTCGCGACGAAAATCGAGACGTAGCGCCGGGGGTGCTAGCAGCATTGTGCACAATGCAATCCCACTGACCACATAAAACCACTGCTCCATCACTTGATTCGTCACCAATGGTGATAAACACAACAGCGTTGGGATCACAAAGCTGACCAAAATCGTTCCGCGATACCGCCGTACACTCTGATACTGTCGAGCCAGTAATGCCGCAGTCGCACTCAGCCTCGGGTGACCACAAAGCACATTAATATCAAGCGAGCGATTCTCAGTTGCTCGACGTGCGACGCCTCGGTTGCCATACGATCGATCCAGTTCGCGAAGCAGCGATTGCTCCTGCGACCGGCTCTGCATAAGTGCCCAGCGGTCAGCCCAAACCAAAACACGAACGGCAAACAAAATCGTCATCCCAATACAGACTATCGCAATCGGTGTCCAAACCGAGTAGCTACTGGCCACGGCCAGCGACGCCATCGGAATCCACGCAACGGCAAACGCTTGAATCACCACACTTTGCGCAAGCTCGCCCACGGAATAGAACCCATGGATTAAATACAACCACGTTGGTGACCCCATCGGAGTCATCGCGGTGACTTTGGCGATCACTTGTAGTGTTACCGCGGTGACCATGATTACGCTGACCGCTTTCGCACGTCGACGATTCACATCGCTCAGACCGCTGGCAATGCGGACCAATATTTGCCGCACAGTATCTAACAACAAAAGCGAGCAAAACACACCAAGAATCAATAGTTCAACGTGTTGAACATCGCGAGCGATCACGATCGTCAACAGCAGCGTCTTGATCGCGGTCGCCGAGACAATATTGGTGATTCGATAGGTCGCCAAACTCGATCGATGCAGCGGTCCGCCGCCCAACCACAGACGTTCGGCTGGCGTCATCTCGAGATCAACCATCGATTCGGTCCAGACACAGCGAACCGCATGATAAAACGCGTACAGCACCATGCCGCCTGAAAGCCAAGCACGAAGATGATCTGGGGAGGCGGGAGCTCGATTGGACAGCACCAAAATGCCGTACATCACGTACGCGACAAGAAAAACCCCAGCCAACAGCGTCGCGACAATGCGTCTGGGCGAGCAGATTCGTTCCAGCGTTCGCCGCAAACGAAATTGACTACGCGCGTTCGTTAACCACAACAATTGTCGATGTACATGCGGTGCATCCCAGCCTGATCCGAACTCCGCTTGATCCGATTTTCCGCTCATGCCACCCCTTCCATCACTGCAACCTCGGCATCCACCGCGGGACAGATAACGGGATTTTCGATAGCCGCAAAATAGGCATCTTCGAGTGAACCGATCCCAGGATACGCGGATCTCAAATCGCTGGCGGTTCCGAAAAATTTTGCTTCGCCCTGTTTCATCACCAAATAGTGAGTACAGACACCTTCGATCATCGGCAACAAATGACTGCTGACCATCACCGTCGCTCCCGCAGCAGCACGTTCGCGGACCGATGCCAATAGTTCACGAATCCCCGGCGGGTCAAGTCCTGTCATCGGCTCATCAAGCAGCAACACCGATGGATCAAAAAGATACGCACAACACACGGCCAATTTCTGACGCATCCCACGCGACAACGTCGTGGCTCCCGCGTCGACCTTGTCCAACAATTGAAATTGACTCAGCAGCCGAGTCGCTTGGGCTTGAAAATCTTTGACTTGGTACAACCGCCCGATCATTTCCAAGTGCTGTCCCACCGTTAAATCATCAAACAGAGGTGGGTCATCGGGCACG
>CAXBHV010001465.1:0-2311 GCA_963974855.1 uncultured Rhodopirellula sp.
TTCACTGATAACGGTTTGCCATGATTTATGCGATGCCCGGCGCCACCGCTGGTACCGATCCTGCTTGGTTCCTCTCGAACGTTACCGAGGTTTTTGACACGGGTGCCGAGGAGAGCATGATGGGAAAGAAGTTCAGCCGTCGCAGTCTTCAAGATGATGCGTATGATGCAGAGGAATCTGTTTCGCGAAGAACTCGCGTTATGGGAGAACAGTATGTTGACGCCGAAGATGACGATGCGGTTGCCGCAGGCGAAGACGACAGCGAACCGATTGCTCGCCGTATTGAGAACGAAACCGATCCAACCGAAGACCCCGTCCGCATGTATTTGATGCAGATGGGCCAGATTCCGTTGTTGACTCGTGATCAGGAAGTCTCGGCAGCCAAGCAGATCGAAAAAACACGCGAACGATATCGCCACTGGATGCTCGCCACCGACTTCATGCTGCAAGGGGCACTCAAATTGCTCGAGCAGGTCCGTGACAAGAAACTGCGTTTGGATCGCACGATCGAAGTAAGCGTGACCAATGCGGCAGAAAAGAAGGCGATCATGAAACGGATCGTTCCCAATGTACGAACGCTCCAGCATTTGCTTCAACAAAATCGTGCCGATTACTTGACCGCCATCAACAAGCGATTGCCGATGCGTCAGCGACGTGCGGCTTGGAAAAACCTTGTGGTGCGTCGCAACAAGGCGGTGCGTTTGATCGAAGAAATGAATCTACGTACAAACCGGCTTCAACCGTTGTTTGAAAAGCTTCGCAATGCTGCGAATCGCATGGTCGAAATTCAAGCGATGTTGAATAACACCGAACTATTGGCGATGCCAGGCATGCCATGCGAAGACGAGCTGAACAGCGAACTTCGCTACCTGATGCGATTGACTTATGAAACTCCGCGAACGCTCAGTCGACGCGTCTCGCGATGTGATCATTACAGCGAAGACTACGATGCGGCAAAGCGAGTTCTATCGGCCGGTAATTTGCGTTTGGTCGTTTCGATCGCCAAAAAATATCGCAATCGCGGACTTTCCTTTTTGGATTTGATTCAAGAGGGCAACACCGGATTGATGCGAGCGGTCGACAAATTCGAGCACGCTCGCGGTTACAAGTTCAGCACCTATGCAACGTGGTGGATTCGACAAGCGATCACTCGCGCCATCGCTGACCAAAGCCGTACGATCCGAGTGCCAGTGCACATGATCGATACGATGAACAAGATTCGCCAAATCACGCGTGATTTGGTACAAGAAAATGGACGTGAACCCACCGCCGAAGAAGTGGCGATGCGAAGTGGCTTGGCACTCGAGGACACTCGCGTGATCTTGAAGATGAGTCGCCAACCGTTGTCGTTGGACCAACCGATTGGTGATCACGAAGAAAGCGTGTTTGGTGAGTTCCTCGAAGACTATCGCGACGATGACCCGTTGCTCGAAACCAATCGTGAAGCACTGAAAACGCAAATCGATTTGGCCATGGAAACCTTGAACTACCGTGAACGTGAAATCCTGCGGCTTCGCTATGGTTTGGCTGACGGCTACACCTACACGCTCGAAGAAGTCGGACGAATCTTTAAGGTGACTCGAGAACGTGTTCGTCAAATCGAAAGCAAGGCAGTGCGTAAACTGCAACAGCCTTATCGAGCTAAATCGCTGGTCAGCTTCTTAGACGGAGCCGAGATTTCGATGCTCGAAGGCAGCGAAGCGCTGTAACCACAACGCGATCTGGGTGGTGTAGCGGTTCAGCGCAGGCGGCTTGCTGATGAAGTGAGCCGCAACGCGTGTACGGCTGGGTTTGTCGTTTTAGCCGGTGCCGTACGAGAACATCCGGTTAGATAACTTCGTTATTCCCGGGGCTGCTGAGCATTCACCATCACAGCCCGACGCGTAAGCGAGGGACTACCGGCTACGTCATGCGATCAGCTTGTAAGCAGGTCGTTCGGCATATGCCGGTGAAACGTCGATTCTTTTGTGAGCCGACGTTGTGGCGTTTGACCTTTACGCGGCGTTTAAGCCTGCCGCCGCGTAGAAATTCTCGCTGTGAAACGGCATTACGACTTGGCCTGACGACAAATCGAGTGCGTTGTCGCGGAGAGATGCGAGAAACGTTTTGCCACACAGATGTTTGTCATAGTAGTCCGCCGCAGAACGCGACATCTGATCTAACTGCGACGGCGTAAGTTGGCGAATGCGGTCGATCGCATCCCGCAATCCGCCGGTCCCGCGAAAGCAGATCGCGTTATCACCGTCGATCAATTGGGGCCGTAACCGGTCGCCGTATTCGATTAGCGGAATCGTGCCCACACTCATCGCTT
>CAXBHV010001466.1:0-2306 GCA_963974855.1 uncultured Rhodopirellula sp.
CAGTCAACGCCGTATCAAAACAGACGTGCCCGACCCAAAGGGGTTAGGTTCAACGCCACGCATCAGCGGACCGGCGCGAGACGCGTTGATTTCAAAACCGACCCGACCGCCGGCTCCATTGCATGCGATGGTTCCCCGTCTTTCATTCGTCGGAGAGACGCATGACGTCACGTAATTGTAAAGTCAGGTGGTCCTCACGTCGACGAACGAAGAATGACGCATCAATGTCAGACCAGGCCCCATCTACAGGAATAGTGTGAAGGATGTCTGCGATGAACCCCGGATGTCTTTCCGTTGTGTCAGGACCTGGAATCCAACGGCACACAATATCCGAAGGACCATCAATTGGGAATTCATCAGAATCGGCATCTGAAGTAATGGGTTGAGGGATCGACAATTTCCCTCCTGATGTCAGATCAACGACACGCGAATTAAAATCGTCGACGGTCATCGCGTATTGCGACTCGCGGTCGAGAAACTCGGACGCTTCCGCAATATTCCCCAATGCAACAAGTGTGAACCATCGGATCACGCCTGCGCGAAGATCGTCGTCAGTTGCATCATCCGGTAGGGTGAACATTTTAATCGGCGAACGTCCGCGATGACCGAGTCGCGGCAATGTGGTTTCCATTGCAAAACGCCTTACCCGCGACTTCGGTCCATCGCATGGTTCTGCTCATTCATCTGCTCGTCAAGAATCAATTGTTGTCCGCAACGTAAGCAATGAGACGTCTCCAACACGACCCTCCATTTTGGAGTTGAGCCGTGCAAACTTCCAGAGATGTCTCGGCCCACCCAGTCGCGGCACTTGGGGCAACGTAAAAATTTGTCGTAGTACTTCCAATAGCAACACCAATATAGCATCGGAGTACCAACTGCATACAGAACGCCAAGCGTAGTAACAACTACCGCTGACGCTGCTGATACGATCAGCGTCGGTGCAAAAACAGCGTAGGCAACTAAGCCGCAAAAATAGGAAGCCATCCTCGCGACGGAAAAAAATGTACTGTTTACGCGATTCCAAAACGCGTCAAATGCTTCGCGCGATGGTAGTTGCGAGGTCATTGGACTCTAAGGGCGATTCGCGAAGGTGTCCAAGTCAAGCTCAATAGCAGAACTATCTTTTTAACCCCGGGTCAGTCGGGTGATATAATCGAATTCGACCTTCTATCACTCGATGAGTCAAGTTGTTTCCCTTATATCACTCGACTGCGAGTTTGGGGGAGGCGGCGGGTCTTGGTGTTGAGATTGGAAGAAACGAGGACGCTCTGTGTAGGGGTCTCGCAGAATAGGCGTGTGGGTTTCTGTTCAATGCCCAGGATCGGCGGTGGCCGGGAGCCTTGCGAAGTTACGTTTTGATCGCGGGAGCGATCATCGACTCCCTCCAAATTGATCGCCGGAGCGATCATCGACACTCTGCAAAGCTGGTTTTCTTGGAAAACTGTCTCTTTTTGGCCCGTGAAACACGATCGGTGTAGAGCGAAACGGGCTTTTTGCGTATTTCAAAGCATGCCCGCTTGCGCGGAGGCATGATTTCGTGGCGTTTCGTGTTTACGGATCCACTTTGCAAATCTGCCCAGCCACTTTATTTGCCGGCGGTCGTTCGAAATCCTCTATTCATAACAGTTCCATCATGATGTTCGGCACGCGATTCGTCATCTTCAAATTGCTTGTGGCGACGATGGTGTTGATAGCATTTTCGGGCAACCGATCCGCTGCCCAAAACATCATCTATCCGCACTCGTATCCCTCGTCGCAATCGTATCCCACCACCAGCCATCCTTCGTCGAACTATCCTACGTCGAACTATCCGGTCACTAGCTATCCGTCGACGACGTACCCCAGCGGTAGCTATCCCGCACAATCCCAGGTCGTCGGAAACCAAAACTCACGAATCGTTTCCCCAAACAACGTGTATTCAACGACAGATCGCCGCGATCTGTCCGAACAGAACCGTTACACAGCTCCGCAATCAAACTTTGAATCCACGTCCGCTTCGACTTCTCCGTCATCTTCGCGATCGTCGTTATCGACATTTCCCCAACAGCCCAGCGTTTCTCAAAACGCCTTTGACACGACAACGCCCCGATTGCCATCACGCAGTTCGGATCTAAACAGCCAACGCGATGCGGTCACTCGTTTAGCCAGCACTGGTTCACTGAGTTCGGGGGCCCTGAGTGCGAATTCACCGCGTCCTTCTAACTCTGCGGGCAACTCGGGGTGGCGCGATATCGAGCCTATCTCGATGTACGCTCCGGCGCAAATCCAAGCGGCTCGCGACTCAGCAGCCCAGTTCCGCAGGATGG
>CAXBHV010001467.1:0-2302 GCA_963974855.1 uncultured Rhodopirellula sp.
CAGCAGCCAACAGGACCAACGACAGACTCAAACTAACAATCGTCTTCATTCTCGCTCTCCGAAAAAGGGTGGTGTTAATTCTTCAACCTCAAATCAACAATCTGCAATTGTTTCAAACTGCTTTCAAACTCGTTGCGACTTCGGCTCGCAACGCTTTGAGCGCGGGCGGTAACGCCCCCAAGACGCCTAACAACAATCCAACGCCGCAACCGATTAAGATCGCAACGCTGTCAATGCGTATCGTGAACGCACCCATCGTGAATCGGACCGCCATGCCGTTGAGCATTGTCAGTGCGATCACTCCGGACAGCAACGATCCCGCCGCCGCCAACAATACCCCTTCTTGCACCAGACTGATCAAAATCGCGCGACGGCGATATCCGACCGCTTGCAACGTCGCGATTTCACGAATGCGTCCGGCCACCGCGCCGTACATCATGTTCAGTCCAGCAAAGATGCCCGCACCGGATACCAGCACGACAACGAACCACGCCAACAGACGCACCGGTTTGTAATGCTGTTGAAGCGATGCGTAGTAATCCGTTTCTCGGATCGCTCGCAACTCAAGGTCGGTGCGTTCCTTGCAGAACAACTCGACCTCGGCTGCCGAACTTTGGGGCGACAACAACATCGCCACCAGACTTAAATCTTGTCTTTTGGTAGCCGTCTGGAAGTCGGCGAGCTTGCACCAGATTTCAGATTCGTAGGCCGCACCGCCCGCAGCAAACCGTCCGCT
The DNA here is from genome assembly GCA_963974855.1 of uncultured Rhodopirellula sp. Classification (GTDB taxonomy): domain Bacteria; phylum Planctomycetota; class Planctomycetia; order Pirellulales; family Pirellulaceae; genus Novipirellula. The sequence goes on from CAXBHV010001467.1 coordinate 737, forward strand.
GATCTGCCACTGGCGACCTTCAAATTCAACGCTCTGGCCGATCGCCATCGCATCGTCCGAACTACCGAGCTTGGCCGCCGCGAGCCTTCCCACCATGACTTCGCCATCGCCTGGCCAGTCGCCATCGGTCAACTGGACGCGGCGGCGAACCAGCGGAGCGGACAACGTCACGCCACGAACCAACCCCAAACCTCCGTCGCCTTCATCAGTCTTCACTCGGGTCCCCAAATACAGCTCCGGCGAAACGTTCGTGATCCCAAATCGCTTCACGGCTCCGTCCAAACTGGCGGTCAGCAAAGACGGAGTCCGTGCGGCGATCGACGAGTTTTCGATGTTCTCTTCCGAATTCACGGAATACACCAAAACGACATCTTCATCTCCGCTCACCGTCAACGATTGCTCCAAACCACGGATGAAGCCGACGACGACGAAGACCAACATCACCACAGTCGCCAATGCAACAAGTGTCAGTGCCGTCCGCATTGGCCGTCGAGCCAGATTGCGAACACCGTATTCCCAGGGAAGAAGCATTTGATTGAAGACTTGCGATTGAAGAATGAAGATTTGAAGTTGAATTTGGAAGATGGGAGCTGGGAGTTGGGATAATCTCCCTCACTCCCACCTCCTCCACTCCCTCTTTATTCCTTCGGCTTGGATGTAAACGTACCGACTGGCGTGATCATTTTCGTCGGCGTTTTACCGATGCTCTCCATTATCTCCCAGATACCCTTCGGGCTGAGCCGAACGCGGTCTTTGGGGATCAAGGTGACGGATTGCTTTTCGATGTTGCACTGCACCTTTGCAATACCTTCCACACCATCAAATCGCTTGGTGATCTTCTTCACGCAACCGCCACACATCTCGCTTACCGTCATCACGGTGTTCGAATTTTCTCGCTCGGCACTCGACGCGATCGAGGCCGTCAGAACGGAGGCGACCATCAATACGACCCCGGCGACGAGGCCGGTTCTTCGGGACAAACTCAACATGCCAAAACTCCTTTTGGAAAGGCACACACAAACAACACAACCCAATCGCGCACGAACGCCGCGCGCAGACCTTGAGCCATGAAAACTTTGAAACAGAGAGACGGAGAAAGAGTCGATCTTCGTCAGCAAACGAGTGAGTTACTCGTTCGGCCGCGAAGAGAATGATCCGTCTAGATCAGCCAAGATTGGTACGCAACGCGCGCACTTCGACCGCAGAAAAATGGATGCCCAGACTTCTGCCGCTGATGCTCAACAGCAGCACGCATCGACGACAGACAACCAGCCGGTTGAAGCGACGCAGGAGTGAACCCCACGAAAACTGCCGTCAGACTCGGCGATTGGACGCCCGCTTCAACGACTGCACCATCACACAGGCAATCCTGACAACCGCATTCCCCCGACGGGGGAGACTGGGGCATCGACGCGTCATGCGAACAGCATTCGCACGAGGTCGACTTCTGCACGTCACCATCGCAGCTGTTCGCCTGACAGGCAAAACAACGAATTGGGCATGCCAGCAAGCTGACAAGCAAGACGATGGTGAGAGTGAAGCGGAACATTGCCGGAGCTTACTTAA
>CAXBHV010001468.1:0-2300 GCA_963974855.1 uncultured Rhodopirellula sp.
TTGCTGGTAGCTCGGAGGCCGCGACGCAGCCTCGTACGGTGCGATGTCGTTCTGCGGAAAGGGGTCGTGAACGATCGCATTCGCTTGTTGTTCGTTCATCGTGCCCGCAGCAGGGAACCATCCGCCCGCTCGGCATCCGGCCAGCGATATGAATAGTAGGGCGGTGCCGATCAGGGTCGAAATTTTGAGTTGAGAGTTTCGCATGCGTCCGATTCCATTGGATTGCCACGGTGGGGCAATGCGCTCATCCGCAAGCAAATTACTGCTTTTAGCAAGTCGCGACCCATCTGTGGGAGAGTACGAAGTCTGGTGGGAGGCTGCCAAGAGGAACTTTGGGAGGATGGCAGCTGAAGGCGGAGTTCAATCCTTCGATCTGTCTCATCGAATCAACGCCACCCCCAGATTCACTATCCTCGAGATTTGCTAGCAAGATAAGCTCTGGTGGGGGACGATCGTGTCGATTATCGCGTCAAATGCGCTCCACTTTGTTAGCGCCCGCGGCGCCAGCCGTCCGGTTGCAGCGAGTAAAACGTTCGATTTAGGCCGGGCGGCTCGCGCCGCACCGCTACATAAACCACCCGCTTAGTGAGGGTGTCGATGCCATCAGGCGCGGGCCGTTTCAGACCGCGATCATTTCCAACGCGGTACTGTTTTCTGCCAAATCGACTCGAACGGGGCCAAGTGCGGCGGGCAGTAACAGCGAATCGCCGGTGGCAAGCTGCAATTCCTCGTCGTCGGTCGTTAGCGTGGCGGTTCCTTTGGGAATGGTGATCAAGTGAAAAAGGTCATCGTCACCAAACTCTTCTCCCCGCTGAGGTTGCGAACCGCTATGGAAGGCCCGCAGCACAAATTTGTTGCACATCACCAAGGTTTGCCAAGCATACACGTCCTGCTTGACGCGGATCGGGTGGACCGGGCCCCGCTCAAAATCAATGACTTCCATTCCTTGCTGAACATGCAATTCGCGAGAATTTCCCTGTGAATCGACTCGATTCCAGTCAAACAACCGGAACGTGGTATCACTGGATTGTTGGATTTCGGCCACCAGCAAGCCTTCGCCCAGCGCGTGTACGGTTCCCGCCGGAATGAACACGCAACTGCCTGGTTCAGGGTGGAATTGATGCAGCACCTGTTCAGCGGTTCCCTGCTCGATCGCGTTCCGCAGATCCGCTTCACTGACACCCGATTTCAGCCCCGCATAAACGACGCTATTCGGCTTGGCTGCAACGATATACCATGCTTCCGTTTTACCCCGATCGGGAATCTTCATTTTTGCCGCGTAATTGTCCGACGGATGGACTTGAACCGACAACACCCGATTACAATCGAGATACTTTAGCAGCAAAGGAAATTGTTCTTCTTCGGCCTCTCCCATCAGCCATTCGCGATGGTTTAAAAGGAGCTCATGAAGGCTTTTTCCCGCTAATGGGCCCGATTCGACGATGCTTTGGTCGGCCCCATGATCGACAACCTCCCAGCTTTCCGCGTAATTTGCATCCTCGCCAATCGGTTTGCCCAATTGTTCACCGAGCAGCCGCCCACCCCATAGGGTCTGTTTTAAGACGGGCTTGAAGCGAAGCGGATATGGCTCAATCATGGACACAAATCGAAGCTTTCAGGTTTTTCGAGACTTGAATTACCGATGGCGACATCGATAACCAACAGGCGTTGATAGACTAGTGCGGAAGTGGACGGAGCGAGTGGCGTTTAACGGCGTATTTATTTCACGTTGCTCCTCCCGTCAAGACAACTTCGCTAGCAATTAACACCGCACCTCAAGCGTTCAAAATTGCAATCCTTTCCGACTTTTAACAAAATTATCTATCGTGGATCGACCGTCACTTCCTAAAGACGACCTTTTTGAAAACTCAACGATGACCTTCGGGCAACACCTCGAAGAGTTAAGGTCGAGTCTCGTTAAGGCAATTATTTGGCTTGGGGTCGGCTTGTGCGTTGGACTTTTCTTTGCCAACGACGTCATCCGATTCATTCAAACACCGTTGCAGAACGCGATCCAGCAATTTAATGCGGACCGCGACTTGACCAGCTTAGGCTATTCGAATCTGAATGATCCTGAAATTCAGCCACTTCGTGATTTCTTAATGCAGAACGCGCTGGTTTGGGAGACGATTTACGAGATTCCCAAAGAGCTGCAGACTTTGGCGCCCGATTCGATCGAGTCGAATCAGGATGCGGCCGAAGGCGGTGATGCTCCTGTCGTGACCGTCAAACCCTACGTCATGAAAGAGTTGCTCCAGAAGTTGCCGGATCCCTCGGCCCTGCAACCCAAAATCCAGCTG
>CAXBHV010001469.1:0-2300 GCA_963974855.1 uncultured Rhodopirellula sp.
GCGTCAACTACCTCGGCGGTCATGTAAGCCGGGAGGTAGTAGTGCAATCCGATTGGAGTCAGAAACGTGAAGCCATCCGAGCAGTGTCGGCATTCGACTGGGGTCAAGTTCGGCCACGGTTTGCCACCGAGTATTTCGTGCAGGTGTTCGACCATATACGTGTCGATTATCGCATCTCGAGCGTTCGGAATCGGATGCACCGGAAAGCACGATGCGATGTCTGCAACGAGTGGGTGCATGGACTCAGTCGGGTAACGACCAACGTAACCGGGCCGCCGCCAAGCACGTTACCATTTAGTTTGTTCCGGACGGCGGCTCCGGTTCACGTAATTGTTCGCAGGCATTCATCCATCGCCGATTGACCTTAGATCGTGCCCAATGGACTCGTTCATCGTGATCGACAAGCAAGGTTTCACCTGATTCAAACACAAAGATTAAATCACGCGACTCACCGAAACAAGTTGTTTCACGAAGTCGCTGAGGGACCGTTTGGGAATCGCAGATGAACGGCAGACGTTCTTCTAGAGACCATCCCTCGGCACCAATGGCATCTAAGATGACAACCGCGCGCCCGGATGGATTGAACCCTGCATGCGATAACAGCCGTGTGTAAATTTCATCGTCGTCACCAACCAATCCGCCCTTGTCGGCGAGTCCGAGATCTGGATCTGATGAATCGCGCAGGACGTAGCACGAATGGTCAGCGGAATAGTTGGCGATCATCATGGCACCGAGGAATGCATCCCAGTCCATACCGACATCCGTAGAGATAAACCCCGTTGATTCGGGAAAGAACTTTCTCGCTAGGCGGGCGGCCTCGACGAATTCGGGATCGATGCCTTTCATGTCTCTGCCTGCGAACGGCGGACATCACGGGGCACGGAGAGTAAACTATCCACTGCGAAAAACGCCGCAAGCCGTGCTCCCGTGCATGTGATTGTTCCCCGCTGCTTTTTCATTACGGCGGACCGTATGTGCCAACGCCAATATACCGGACGACGAAACGCTCAGCAACACGCGAAACGAGATAGGCTGCAGTGAATACGATGCAAGCCAACCAAAGGAAGACGGAAACATAGCAGCACAGTTCAATGCCAAAGTTCGTAGTCGGTTTAAGCACAAAGAGAATGGGATAAAGCCATTCGGCGTGCTCGGATTGACTTAGGTCGTCGAAGTCTCGCATCCGAAACAGCGTGAAGTATGGCAGCGCAGTCAAAACAGCGAGGACTATAACGGTTGCTTCGCGTCCGATTGAATTGCGGTAAATGAACGTTGATGCGTTTAGTACCTTGTCGAGCATGGTTCGCCCGGAATCGCGCCGCGACGAAGTGGATTCAGTTGGCGATTCGTAAGGGTTCGGCATGCAATGTCGAAGTCTTGTCAGAGGAAGACCGCCGCTCAGCCGGGGAACGTTGACGGTCACCGCGATCCGGTGGTTGACGTTGCGATGGCCTAGTTTAGCAAAGCCGGATCTGCGGTGCACCGTTTGGTTCCCCGCAATTGGAGTTTAGACCGTAGTAAGTCGGAAGTTCAGGGAAAACCAATCCCAACGTCGCTAGCAACATTACTGATCTGACCGTCACCGAGATCGACAGCAATGGTACCGGCATATCCGCGACGTTCAAAGTAGCAGTCGACAACGAGGTGGTGTTGCGATCCGCTGTATTCAGTTAAGTCGAGTTCAATGTGAGACTCGCCATTCGGCGAAACGTTTGTTGTCAATGTGTCGCCAGCAGTTAGCGTCCCAAGGTCGTATGATCGTCCCGTCACGTTGACCACACAGGATTCATAGTCGATCGAACCAGTGTTGTTGATGACGACGACAACACCGTTAAACGGCCATATGCCGCACGATTGACCGATGAGTGCGAGCGACACCAACACCGCCACAACTGCAAGAGCGACAAGTTGCGTTTTCATTCTTCAGTCGGGGAACGGCGGTCGTCACCGAGGACGGCCATTGTGGTTTCCATTTGTAAAGGTCGTATGCCGTCCTTCGGTGCACGACATGGTTACACCCTCATTGTCTACGCAGTATTCCAGCGATTCGATTGGATTCGGCAACGGTCTTCGACCTGATTGTAAAGCTCTCCCAGAGCGGTGATTCGAGCTTCGCCACTACAACCACCTCGCCACCAACAACGATCGCGAGAAGACGTAGTGCATTTTCGTGGGTAAGTTGAGACGCGCACTTTGATCCCAGGTCCGTCAAGCGAAGTGAAATGATCGATTGGCCAAGATGATCAGTTGTCCCGGTATTCATATGCGAAACGTGTGTGCCGATAATATCGTTGTGCGAG
>CAXBHV010001470.1:0-2298 GCA_963974855.1 uncultured Rhodopirellula sp.
CTCGCCGCTCACCTCAGGGGACTCCCTTAGCGAATCAAGCATCGCAGAGACCGATAACATCAGTGCGGTGTCGTTGTCGGGTTCCTGCTCGCGTGCCTTGGCCAATAGTTTCAAGGCCTCCTCGCGTTCACCTCGTTGAATGAGAAGTTCGCCCTTGTGGATCAGTGCTTGGATGTCTTGCGGATTCCGGTTCAACGCTTGCTCGATCTTGGGTTCGAGCGAGGCCTCGCCATAAGCAACCGCTATCGAAGTTGCTCCTTGCGACATCAATTCTCCCTGCGCCGCAATCAGATTGCCCAGCGGGAATCGCAACGTGCGGCGGTCCATCACCGAACCGTCTTTCAGTGACACTTTTACGATTTCATTCGAGGTGGTCGGTAGCAAGTAGAAGTCGTTACCAAACACACCGCGTCCGGAAATGGTTTGCCCGACGGACAGCAAATCTGATTTCGTGGTCCACAGATTATTTCCCGTTTTCACATCGTAGGCACTCATTTGGTTCGTCCCCACCAGGAAGAATCTGCCACCGCGAATCCCCGCCAGATACCGCATCGTGATACGATTTTTTTCAGGGAACAGTGATTCGCCAGTAACGACATCGAAACCAAACAATCGATCCGACTCGATGGGGGTGATCAACAACGATTGGCCTGAAGCGATGCCCGCACCGTTGTGCCAACGTTGCATCAGTGGCACGGTTTCGACACCTCGTCCACGCCCGCTCATGGTGCGGGCGAATTCGTCGTTTCGGTTGAACACGACTCCCCAGCGAAGCATGCGGTCGGCCAAATCGAACGCCACCATGGCTCCGGAGCCGGTTGGACAAATTAACACCCCTTCATGGAAAGTCGGTGTCGCACCGGCGACGCGGCGGATCGGGTCGGTGTCGATGCCCCCGGTTTCGACGGCGACGAGATGTTGACGCCACAATTCGTCGCCTGTTGCCGGATCGAGACACACTAACAAAATGTCGCCGGCAATTTCAACAATCGTGTAAAGGCGTCCGTCCAACGGCAGTGGCGGGCCCAAGAAAAACGCATCGCTTAGCGTCGATGCAGTGTCTTCGCTTTTACCCAACCGCCATAACAATTTTCCTTCACTCGCTAAATCGAGCGCGACCAATGTGTTGGAGCTGCTGTCGGTGGGACGGGTCCCCCGCATACCCATGATCGGGCTAAAGGACGCCATCTCGACTTCGCCCAGGTCATCGACCATGAACACCCGTGTCCCGTCGCTGCTGATTTCTCCGTAGGGCAAATCGTTCCAAACTCGCTGAGTCAGCAGGTCAGCGGCATCGTCCTCGCCCGGAATCGAGTCGAATTCGATTTCGGTGGATTTGTGGCTTTGATAAGGCGAGAACCAGGGGTACATCCAAACTCGCTTGCCGCTGAGATAGTCCACGCCGACAAGCCGTTCGGTGGTTCGCATCAGCAACTGATTGCCGACACGAATCGGAGTCCAACTCGGTGGCGGCAACTTTCCCGTCGAAGCTAAACTGGTGGAGATTTCACGAAGCGTGCGACCTTGCCGTGGACTCGCCGTGGTATCGAGCAGCCAACGCTCGTTCTCAAGCGGCATCTCGCCCTGACTGAGTTCGTTGCGATTGGGCTCGCCGCCAAAAATGGCATAGTCGGCATCGTCGCGATCCACCACATCGCCCGCACGGAAATGTTGTTCGATCCAAGCGGCCAACTCGTCGTTCGCAGGAGTCGGTTCCGATTTCCCATTGACCGTGATCGTGGAACCCCGCAAATTTAAATCCGCGATGCTGCGTCCGGATATCTGGCACGCGGCCGCGTAAAACAACTTGACGGATGCACCCAACCGCGACATCGCTGCGGGTACTTCAACGATGTCATCCAACAATAGCGAAGCAGCCAACGCATGACCGGCGTAAAACTCGCGGCGGGCGAGTAGCAACGACGCATCATAACCGGCGTCGGTATGGAAATATTTGCGACGAACCTCTGCCACCACTCGCCAATCACGCGATCCCGCAGCGTCATCAAGCATCTTGCGAGCAAGCGGCCCATAACGAAGTTGATACATCTCGCGTGCCTTCGGTGGCAACTTGCCGACAATGTCTCGAGCACGACGAAATAGGCTTTCGTTGAACCGCTTTTTGCTCTCGGTCGCGTCGCTCGCATCGAGGAAGAAATCTTGGCCGCTCAGCTCACTCTCGTCCATTGACCTCGAATCGCGTTGCAGCAAATCACCGAGTCGTACGACAGCGTCACTGTAGCTCTCATTTTCAATAGAGCGTTCGGCGTCTCGCAGTTGCTGCATCATGCTTCGCGG
>CAXBHV010001471.1:0-2295 GCA_963974855.1 uncultured Rhodopirellula sp.
CGCCATGACCCGGTGCCTTACGGCCTACGGCTCACAAGAGAAGGCGGAACTGAAAAGATTTTGGTGTTAGCTTTACAAGCCTGGTCGTAGCGGAAGTCGTCAAGACTTTTGATAAGTTTCCCGGCCGATCCGAAACTCTTGACGAGTTCCGCTACCCTAAATTTTAGCTGTAACGCAGCACTACCGTCCCTCTTCGAATTCAATCCCCCCCTCGCATTCCAGGGATAATGATGAAAACTGCCTGTTCCGCCGCGATAGTCCTCTGTTTCCTGAGCTTCGTTTCCCTATTACATGCCGCCGATTCGAACTGGCCGCAATGGCGAGGCCCCGCCGGATCAGGCATCACTTCGGCCGCCGCGGTGCCGACCCATTGGGGGCCAGACCAGAACGTGAAGTGGCGGATCGCGTTGCCTGAGGCCGGCAACTCAACTCCGGTCGTGTGGGACGACCGCGTGTTTTTCACTCAGCCGCTCTCCGAATCCAACCAGCGAAGTCTGTTCTGCGTCGATCGAGAAACCGGTCGCGAAGTTTGGCGACATAGCGTTAGGTACGACAAACCAGAAACATCACACAAAACCAATCCCTATTGCTCGGCATCGCCAGTCACCGACGGGAAACACGTGATCGCGTGGTTCGGGTCCGCCGGACTGGTGTGCTGGGACGTCGATGGCAACGAATTATGGCGTCGCGACCTCGGCACGCAGCAGCACATGTGGGGCTACGGATCGTCACCCATTCTGCACGACGATTTGTGCATCCTGTTGTTCGGGCCGGGGAACAACGAGTTCCTGGTCGCCGTCGACAAGGCCACCGGCGAAACACGATGGCAGGTGGACGCACTGAATGACGAAGCTGAACGTGCACTCAGCGGTCCCGAGAACGACGGCAACGCCAACGATTCCAACAGTAATAAACCGCGGAGTGAACGGTTGCGTGGTGCCTGGAACACGCCGATTTTGATCGAGGTCGATGGGCACACGGAACTCGTCGCCGCACTGTCGCGCCGCGTCAGTGCGTTCGATCCATCCAGTGGCGAACTGCTGTGGACTTGCGGCGGAACGGGCCCGTTGGCGTACGCATCGCCGATGGAATCCGACGGCGTGATCGTCGCCTTAGGCGGCTATGGCGGCGCGTCGCTCGCGGTCCGGGCCGGCGGTCGCGGTGACGTGACACAGACGCACCGGATCTGGCATAAATCCAAAGATCAAGGATGGTTGGGGACCGGGGTTGCCCACAACGGATCGATCTATATCTGCAACATGAATGGAGTGCTCAGTTGTATCGAGGTTCAAACAGGCGACGAGCTTTGGAAGAAACGCACCGATGGCGGGGGCACGTGGTCCAGCATCACGCAAACCGGTGACGGCCGCATGTTCCTGCTGACCAAGTCCGGCACGACGACGGTTTTCAAACCCGATGCTAAAGAATTCAAGCAACTCGCGGAGAATTCAATTGGCGAAAAGACGAATGCCTCGGTTGTTGTGGCCGGAGACGACATCCTGATACGCACCGACGAGGCGCTGTGGTGTATCGCGAAGCCATCGCCAGAGTAAACGCCAGGGTAAACACCCGAGCAGCGATGATCCGCATGCAGGTCAATTGCGTCTGCGCTCGCGTGAAATCCCTTTGCGTTCGGTCCATTCCTGTGAGCCGTGGGCCGTAAGGCACCGGGTAATGCGCAAGACCCGGCCGCTCACGCGCGAGCGGCTCACTAAATCAAACCGCTAATGCCATCAGCTCAGTTTCGCCGCCGCAAAACGGGGCGAATCTTATCGGCTGCAGCGGTGGCTTCATTGCCACGGACGCCGCGTCATCCTGCGACCCCTTGGCTACCGCCAACCCGCCAATGACCACTGACAACACGATGACGAACCAGCCAAATGCGGTGCGGATCCGGTCGGCCGGCAACCGCTCGCCAAGTACTAATCCAACCACCATGCCGAGAAACGTGAGTCCAAGAAAGGCGAGCGTGACTCCCCAATCGATACTTGTCGAGCGTAATTGTCCGGCAAGTCCGGCCAACGTATTCAGCGTGATGATCGCCAGCGACGTTCCGACAGCGCGCTTTGCGTCAACGCCGGCGAACAGCACCAGTGCGGGCACGATCAAAAATCCGCCGCCCACGCCTAAAAATCCAGTCAGCACACCGACGACTGCCCCGATCAGCAAACAAGGCCAAACGCGGCAACTACGGTCCCGATGCGATCCTTCGCCTCGTCCTCGCACCATTGCGATCCCGGCCGCCAGCATGATCGCGGCGAAGATCAGTAACAATGTTCGTTCGGAAACCAAGTC
>CAXBHV010001472.1:0-2295 GCA_963974855.1 uncultured Rhodopirellula sp.
CCACCGTCTGGTGACGGTAGCTACGTAACATCGACCGCCACGCCACAGCAACACATTCAATAATCTTTTCAAAAAACCAAACTCATCTCAACAAACTCACTTCAACGAACTGATCGAGTGAAAATGAAATACTTTAACGCCGCACTGATGTCCGCCGTCTGGATGGGTTTGGTGCTAGTGGGAAATACGGTCCAGGCACAAAATGACCGGATCTACCCAAACACCGGTTCTCCGGTGATTGGTTCGGTTGCCGAGACCAGCCCACAAGGGATCCAAGTCAAAGTCGGGGGCAACACTCAGAACTTTGTCGCCGGTGAAGTCGAAAAAATCTTGTTCGCTGGTGACACTCCTGCGTTGACCAAAGGACGCGAGTTTGCGTTGGATGGGCAATACGACCAAGCGTTGCAAGAGTTAAAAACGGTCAATATCGGCGAACTGCCACGTGAAGTGATTCAAGCGGACGCCATGTTTTACACCGCCTATTCGATGAGCCAATTAGCGATCGCGGGCAAGGGAAACAAGCAGACGGCTAAACAGGCCATGCTCGCGTTTGCATCAAAGCATCGCGACTCGTGGCACTTTTTCGAAGCCGCCAAGATGCTGGGCGATCTTGCCTTGGCGTTGGACGACAAAGAGGGCGCCCTAAAATTCTACAGCTCACTTAGGCAGGCGCCCACGATGAACGCCAAGATCGAGCATGTCTACCTCACCGGGATGGTGCACTTGAAAAGTGATGATGCCGATACGGCGATCGCCGAGTTCGATAAAGTGCTTGGCTTGAAAGTCGAATCGGTAGAAGCTGCCCGCTTACAATCGCTTTCCAAAGCAGGAAAAGCCGCTGCATTGGCCTCGAAAAAACAACCCGATGAGGGGCTAAAGTTGGTGTCGACGCTGATCAGCGAAATGAACCCGACCGATGTCGAAATGGCCGCTCGAATCTACAACGCTCAGGGGGCCATCTACGAAGCCAAAGGGGACACCGAAGGGGCAATCATGGCTTATCTGCATACGCACTTGATGTTCTCGGGCCAAAGTGACGCCCACGCTGTGGCACTTTCGAAACTCGTCGAACTTTGGCCCAAGGTCGGAAAACCCGAACGTGGCGCCGAGGCACGTCAAGAATTGCAACAACGTTATCCCGGTTTCGGAAAATAATAAGAAAGCCATTTCGCGTTGCGTCGTTGCAAATCGACCTTCGTGCCTGTTTTATCAACCGATTCGAGTCGCTTGGAGGGTGCGAGGGTACTTTTTCCCGACTATCCTGTTCAAATGCTAGAATTCTCTCGGTCGCCGGTTTCCGGGCCGCCAGAGAGCACGTTCACCAAAATACGATCTAAACGTTCCCGCTACTTATCTTCAGAGAGTCTCGTTGATGTTTGCTGCCTGCGGTTCCCTCCTGCATCCTGCCCGTCTCAGTACGCCCAGCTTGCACACGTTTCGTTCTGTGGGTTTAGCGATCTTCGCATCGCTATTCCTTGTTGCCAATGTCTCAGCTCAAGATGACGCTGCGGCGGAATTTGGTGAAGCCGAACCGGCCGCTGCTGCACCTGCGGACGTGCCGGCTGATGGTCCCGCCGATGCAGGGGCAAACAATGCGGGTGCGGAACCCACTACAAAGAAATCAAGCGACCAGAACCTGCTCGCTTGGACGATTGAATCGCTTGGACTGACCTATTCGTTTGTGTTTTTGGTCCTTTCGATCACGCTCGTGTCACTGTTTGTGATGAATGTATTGGCCGCACGCCGCGACACCCTCTGTCCTCATGAATTGGTCGAAGGTTTCGAAGAGAAACTAAACGAGAAACAATTCCAAGAAGCCTACGACATGGCCAAGGCGGATGAGTCCGTGCTCGGTCAAGTCCTTTCCGCCGGCCTGGCTCGTTTGTCACGCGGCTACAACAAGGCACTCGAAGGGATGCAAGAAGTCGGTGAGGAGGAAAGCATGAAACTCGAGCATCGGCTGAGCTACATGGCTTTGATTGGTAACCTCAGCCCGATGATTGGATTGTTCGGTACGGTTCACGGGATGATTGAATCGTTCCAAGTGATCGCACTTGGTGGCGCATCGCCCAAGCCAGCGGACTTGGCAGCCGGTATCTCGACGGCACTTTTCACAACGTTGATTGGTCTGGCCATCGCGATTCCCGCGATCGCTGCCTACAACATTTTGCGTAACCGGGTCTCACGTATGCTGCTGGAAATCGGCGTGACGAGCGAGAATTTGATGAGCCGTTTTGAGGACGTCCAACCTCAAGGGGCCAAAACCTAAATGCGAGTCAAATCAAAAAAACCTGA
>CAXBHV010001473.1:0-2295 GCA_963974855.1 uncultured Rhodopirellula sp.
ATTGCAACTCAACAACAATTATTGCAGTTGGAGCCCACTTCGCTTGTCTCGGTGAACGATGGCCGCGATTGGACCACGGTCGTCACGATCGAGCTTGCCACGACGCTAAATAATCTCGGCTTGCTTTTCGACGAAGCGGAAAACAGCAAGGATGCGTCCACCGTCTATCGCCGTGCGATTGGTTTGTTGGAAACATCGCATCAGGACCCCAGTTTGTTGGCTTCGATTCATGCAAACCTTGCCGGTCTGCTCAGCAAAAGATCACCCGACGAAGCGATTGAGTTTGCACAAAAGGCTTTAACCCAACAAACCGCAGCACTCGAACGCAATCGGGGCGACGCAGCTTTGGCGACTCAGGTCGTATTGACGCTGAACACCTTAGGGACTGCGTATGCGCAGCGATCACAGCACGATCAAGCGATTGAGTCGTTTGAGCAAGCGATTGAGATTGTCAAGCAATTGCACACGCGTTGGCCTGATTCGCCAACCTACCAACGTGACTTGGTGCTCAGTCTAAATCATCTCGGTCTGTCGCTTGCGGCGATCGGGCGTCCCGCTGACGCCGTGAAAGCGTTCGAATCGGCACTGACGCAGCAAAGATCACTGGCCCAATCATTCCCTGCAGACGCGGAAGTCCAAAGCATGCTCGGCGGCGTTCTAAATAACGTGGGCTTTATGCAACGAAAACTCGGGAATGTACGCATTGCACAGTGGCATTTTGCCGAAGCGGTCGAGCATCAGTCGCGTGCCGTCCAACTCGCCCCCGAAGTGCCTCGCTATCAATCCTATCTCGCAAAACACCAACACAATTCACTCAACGTCAACACCGTGAGGAGCACTCAAAATGACTGAACTCGAGCCCTTGCGTCATCTTCGCTTCGAACGTCTTGAGACACGCTCGCTACTGGCAGGAGGAATTCTGGATTCGTCAATCGATTTTGATTTGAATTCCCAACCAACACCTACGAGTCATGCGTCAGCACAGGATCATACGCCACGCCAAGTTGCAGTGAATGCACCAGATGGTTCTGAACTGCGTGGGCCACAAACAAGGCCCCAGGAAAACGGGCAGCAGGAAAGCAGACAACAAGACTTTGGTCGACACGGCAAGGGTCCTCTTGGAAATGGCCCGCTCGGAAACGGAGCGGAACGATTTCAACAAGGCTCGAGTCAGCTTAATCAAAACGCACAACCCAACTTGGCTCAGCAAACTTCGTTGCCGTCCACCAACAATGCCACTGCGTCGGCGGCCCCCGCGAATCAGCCTGCCCCCCTGGTTGGCAGCATCATATCCAACCAGGACCCCACACCGCAAAATACCCGCCTACCACTTGCAACGCGTGCGGTAGACGAAGTCCTCGCTTCGCTACAGAGTGACGTCGAAGACACCACCGGTTCCGAAAATCGTGATACAGTGGGTTCCGATTCGACGGTTGCGACCGTTGCTAACGACGACGACAGCATCGTTCGAATCGATGCCACCCATGTCGACGATCCTGCGGTCACTCCGTTTGAATCGCCGCTAGAAACCGACACCGGAGACGCGGACGAAGATGGACTGTTCACGCCTCATTCCTCGTTACAGTTGCGCCCGCTCGAGATTTTCAGTGAAAGCCAAGAAGCCGAGTGGCAGTTAGACAAATTTATTTTTCCGCGATTGCAGCGGCCATTGCGATCGGCACTTCGGTCCGCACCTTCGTTGGTGGACGTCTCAATTTTGGACTGGTTTTCCGGCCCTGGCGGTCTGATCGACTTGCAACGGGCAAGCATGCCGTCGTCCACGAACACTGTGACGAGTGATTTCGTCCCCGTGCAGTTGGAATCGAGCATCGGCTATCACCGGTGTTTGGATTTGATCGCATCGGGAGTGGTCGAACCGATTTCTGGGCCGCTGCTGGATTCGATCCTGGCGTCGATCGAGGCAATGACGAGCGAAGAAACGCAGCCGATTTCCGAGAAGACTCCGATCCGGTTTTCAAAGTTGCTGTATCCTGCGGGGGCGGCGATCGTGGCAGGAAGTATTGCGATTGCAGCTCGACGGAAACACAAACTGCCGTGATTCGCAGTTAGCAAAATCACCCCTCTTAGAAAGTGACAGCAAACGGCATCTTTCGACCCTATGTAATAGACAAGCGTTATTTCCAATGACGCATTCTTGTTCTTTTCATAGTCGTTGTGTTTCTATTGCACAATGGATCGAGGGATGATCATGCACGTTGCTCGCTCGATATGTATTCTTGGTGGCGATACTGTGTTAGGTCGCCAAGTCATCTCGGTGGCTCGCCGCTGTGGTTT
>CAXBHV010001474.1:0-2295 GCA_963974855.1 uncultured Rhodopirellula sp.
TCCAGTAAAGCTCAAGCGGAACGACCTAAACGCCACCGGAGGGTTCGTGTCATTCAGGAAACAATTTGAATTGACGAACTTATTTCCGAACGTTTGCTTAATTGTCGGACCAAAGGGACTTGATTGCCTCGACCGTTTGTTCCGTCAGTACCTGACCACCTTCCGGGCCGACCTTGTTGCTTTCGACGATGGCGCTGTATCCGCCGCCTCGTGCGGCCCGTTCGCTCGGTAGGTAAGTTCCGGGGCCGGCCAGTTGAATGATGAAGGTTTGCAAGGCGGGGCTGCGAGCCTTGATCTGGATGCCATAGTCGGTGAACAACTCAAAGGGGTTCGTGGCAATCGCGATGTCGCCCAAACGAATCGCGTGCAATTCCATTTGGTACGGATTCAGCTCTCCGGCCTGTTGTTGTTCGTAGCGATCGATGGCCGCTTGATGCCAGAGCATCCGTCGTTTCTGTTTTGGATCGGATGCCAGATCTGTGACTTTGGCCTGGAGGGCGAAGGATTCTTCTCTCGTGACCATTCGTTCCGGCAACTCAATCGTCTGGACCGTATGCACGAGCGGTGCGTCGGCGTGCCGTTCTTTGCTCGCACCCTCATACGCTTCCTCCCAGGCGGCAACGACACGGCGAGACAATTCTTCCAGACGCGTTAGCCCTCGTAGTTTTCGCATTCGTTCGTCTGCCCCTTTGCGATAGATCAAGTGCGGTGACTGGTCGCCCGCCGCGCCGGTCCACCCCAGCACCAACAAGTCCTTGCCGTGTTTCTCTCGCAGCGACTCGCGGATCTGGTGCCAGAAGTCGGCGTTGACGGCCGAACCCCCTTCGACTTCCTGTGACGGGCATGCGACATTGATTGCCGTTGCCAACAATTTGCCTTTGTTATCCCAGAAACACAGCACCTCGACGCCGTGATCCTCATAGCCTTCGATGCCGCGAAAATTCGACGAGCTTGTCGATCCATACATTTGCGCCCGACCATCGGCAAGCACGCTGCGGCGATTCATCGCCACGACGGCGTATCCAAGTCCCCAGCCAACGCTGCCAGGCTTGCGATTTTCCCACGCTTTGACCGAAGCATCAGCAACACGATCGGCAAGGAACTTGACGTACTCCTTCGGCTGAATGATTCCTTCCTCAGGCAACTGGTAAGCGTCTTGCCGCATCACCGGCGCGGTGTGCGTGTGGGTAGCGTTAAGAAACAATTTTTCGACGTCGAAATTGGCGATCCGCTCCTTCACGCGATCGCGGACCATTTCGAGAATCCCTTCGCGAATCGCCACCAAATCGCATGAGACCATGATCGCTTGATCCAGCACTTTGTCACCGTCACGCGATTCCAATGCCAACGCAGTTGCGGTAACTGGACTCTCTACCGTGCGAGCGATGCGGGTGTGCATCTGGCCAGACAGCGCGACCGGCTCGTCCGGTGTAATACTGACCGTTGCCCCGCCGACGTGCAACTCAGCAGCAGTTGCCATTGGCGTGGGCAAGATCAGAAGCACAAAAGCGGCGGTTAGTGACATGCACGCCGAGCAGATCTGCGAAGACTTGCTCCGGCCTACGTTGGACTGTGACAGGTTCAAAGGCATGATGTTATCCCGATGACTTTTGGTGAGGATGCAAACGTCCGTAGCGACTCGAGGCTATCGAGGCTGCGACGCATGATGATTGGCAGGACGATGCGACTGGGCCGAGACGCGTCGTTGATAACGGCTTGGGTGGCCACGCTGATTAAACGATGGCAGTTTTGTGATTCGCCCTTGTTTGGGTTTTCATCAAAGCATGGGAAGCTCGAATTGGAAATGTCGACCCGAGTTCGATGTCCCCTGCTTGAACACGTTAGATGTCGGAAACAGACTGATTGTACATGCATAATCCCCGCCGTGTGTCATCAACACAACGTAAATCCTGCTCGTGCGGGAAGTCGTCAATGCCCTTGTTGAGGAATCTATAGATATCATCAAGCCCGCGAACCGCATACGTTTGAGTATGCGAAGATCCCACTTTCCGTAAATTCCGCTATGAAGGCAATCGTTTTCAGCACGGCCGAGCTTTGTGTTTGTGGTCGTATGTTTTGTTCAGTATTCTATTCGCTAGTAAAAATACGCGGCCAAGCCGCTCTCCGCTGAACGAATGACTCCGAATGCCTGCAGAAACCAATACCCACGTCGATCAACCTGTTGCTTGGTATCGGCGAATCGGCCCGGGGCTTATTACGGCGTGTGTGGTGATTGGCCCGGGCAGCATCATGACCAGTTCCACCGTGGGTGCGAACAAAGGGTACGCGATGCTA
>CAXBHV010001475.1:0-2291 GCA_963974855.1 uncultured Rhodopirellula sp.
AGTGGTGGGTTCCAAATTTTCAGTCTCCAGTCGATTCGCGAGATCAATGAACAACAGGCGACGTTTCGTAGCCATATTGATGGATCGATCGTGCAGCTGACCCCCGAGCACAGCATCGAGATTCAAGAGTCACTCGGCAGCGATGTCGCAATGGTGCTGGATCACGTGGTGGCACTGCCGGCAAAGCGATCGGAAGTCGTCGACGCGATGGAGCGTTCGATCCGCTGGGCCCGTCGCTGCTTGAACGCGGCGACACGTGATGACCAAGCACGCTTTGCGATCGTCCAAGGTGGATTGGATACTGAATTGCGAGTTCAATGTGCGACTGAATTGTCGTCAATGAATTTCGAAGGCTTCGCGGTGGGCGGGTTAAGTGTCGGCGAAGCTCCTTCGGAGATGTATCGCATCACCGAGGCGACCTGTCCTCATCTGCCCGAGCACAAGCCGCGTTATTTGATGGGCGTCGGACGGCCGATCGATTTACTCGAAAGTGTTGCTCGTGGCATCGACCTGTTTGATTGCGTGATGCCGACTCGCAATGGACGTAACGCAATGGCATTTACCGATCGTGGCAACGTCAAGATTCGCAATGCAAAGTATCGCGAGGAAACGCGTCCGCTCGAAGAGCATTGTCCTTGTCTGGCGTGTCGCCACAGTCTTGGGTATCTGCGGCATTTGTTTGTTTGCAAGGAGATGCTCGGGCCGATTTTGTTGACGATCCACAATTTGACATACTACCAACGCGTGATGGCCGAAGCACGCCAAGCGATCGAGAATAACACGTTCGCTCAATACGTAATCGACAAAAAAGCAGGTTGGGGCATCGTTGACGAAGCGGACGTCAATGTGGGATAGGCCTCCAAGGCTTGTCAGGCAGTCTAAGTGACTCGCTTATTGCGCGAAAATCCCAAAATCCGTTAAGTTCTAAACGGATATCTTACGCGGCAAAACTGAGCCGACGGCGTTAGCCGCGGGCCTTTTGTCGCGGATTTCACGTTGCCCGCGGCTAGCGCCGTCGGCTCACAAAAAAATGGAACTATCAGTTTGTCCACGCACAACGACGTTGCCTTACCGCGGTGCCCGACGTTCGATTGCGGTTCCAGTCGGAGCCACTGTCGCGACGGTGGCGGTACCGATTTCATCGTTTTGACGTCGTCCTCCTCGTTGAAGGTAATCACTCCAGCGACGTCCTTTGCGTGAATCAGAAGGGCCTGGTGCAATCAAGAACACGGCACCGAGTCCGAACAGCAGTCCTGCAGATGCTGAACCCAAGGTCACAAGCGTGCCGCCTGGTCCAATCGGTTTCTCCGAGACTTGGGGTGGTCCAAGCTCTGCGACGAGATTGGTCGAAAGTGCTGCATTGCGACTGGCCTGGGCTTCCGTCAACGCTTGCTCCGCTGTTTCCAGTAGTGAGGTGCGATGATGGACTTCGGCATCGACGTTCGAGTAATCGGTTCTTGCTGCTGCGAGGGCTTCGAGACGCGATGTCAATTGATCCCTTCGCTCTTTCAAACGCAAGACACGTTCATTTTCTTGTGCCAATGTCGGTTGCATCGCCATGACCGCGACTCTTGCCTCGTCACGCATGCGGGAACGAATTTCAAGTTCCGTTGCTTTTGCGTTTTGCAACGCGGGATGATCCTCTGTGCGATTCGCCGCTAGTTCACTGCTGCGGATCTGTGCATCGATCAAGCCATCTTTCAAACGTAGTAGCGACGGTTGAAGCGATAGCAGATCGCTACCGCTGGCTAACAAATGGTCTGGGTTTTCTGACCCCGCGACAAGCAGCTCGCGAAGCGAATTGAGTTTTTCAAGATCCAATTCGGCGATTTGCAACTCGCGAACGGTTTCTTCGAGTGTGCGGCGATTGGTGCCATCTCCAGCAATGGCATCGTTCAAATTGCGAAGTTCACCAAGGTCCGCGGCAAATTTAACTTCGTAGACACGCATCCGAGCCGATGCGGCATCAAGATTTTGTTGAGCGAGATCACGTGCCTGGTTCAATTCCGAGATCACACTGTCGGCCCGCACTTTACGAATGTTTCGTAGATGCAATGTCAGGTTGTCGAACATCGCTCTGCAGAAGTCGACAGAACGTTGTTGATTTTTCGCTTTGACTTGCAAATAGACGACTTCGGTGCTGCCAAACTCAGACCCCTGAGGTGCGAGCAAGTTGACGGCATCTTTGGCGACGCGGTCGACAACGTCCGAGGGTGGCCAAGTTGGATCCGCAATGCCCGATGGAGGACCGATCTGTCGCAGTGCACCAGCAACAACTTCAGGATTCTGAG
>CAXBHV010001476.1:0-2288 GCA_963974855.1 uncultured Rhodopirellula sp.
GCTCCAAGAAACGTGCATGAATGGGTGCCGAATCTATTCGCTTGGTGACAGCACGCAACTGCAGGCAACCGATATGATCAATCTGTCGCTTAACGAAGCAGGGATCTCGGGGCACAGCGTCGAATTTGTGCCTGCGACCAAAGCTGAAATCACGGCAGAGATGCAACCGGTAACGGTGACCATTTCGGTGCCGTACAGTCAAGTCGGAGTCGGTGTCCAATGGATGCTCGCTGGTTCCACGGTCACGGCCAGCACGACGCTGCCAGCGGAATCACGCTAAAACAGCCTGCGTTTGGGCTGCACACGTGCCGCCCTGACGGTTCGTGCATTTTTAGCGTGACGGAAGTCGTCAAGACTTTCGATTTATGTCGTGTGCCCCCCGAAACTCTTGACGAGTTCCGCTACGAAATGCTTCACAGCGGTCCGTTTTGACGCTAGCCACGGTTTCATCACCACTGAACCGGGGCTAGTGCCCAAGCGGCTAACATAAGGGCGGTGATGTCGTACTAAATCGGCAGTCTCCTCTGCGATCCCCGCTCGCCCCTTGCTCGACTGGGTGCGAACGACGATTCTTCGCGAAACGAAGTCGAACATTTGCCAGTTCTTGCTACAATCCTGGATTGGCTCGCCCATCATCACCACGTTGGCGAGCGAATTGACTAATCGACGACGTACTTAAAGCTGATGATGAGCAAGAAGAAAAAGAAAAACACCCGCATTCCACACAAATTTTTGCCGTGGATTGATGTTCGCAAGAAGTACCGGTTGTCGCACGCTCATGTCCAAATGGCTCGCGAATTAGGGATGTCGCCCAAGCGATTTGACCGGCTCGCCAACACCGAACACAAACCGTGGAAGGTGCCGCTTCCGCAATTCATTGAGTCGTTGTACGAAAAGAAGTTTGGCAAGACCGAACCCGATCACGTGCAATCGATCGAAGAGATGGCGGCCGAACATATGGCCCGTCGCGAAGAGCGAAAAGCAGCGAGAGCCGCCGAAGAGGGCACGGAAGAGGAAGCCGAAAATGAGGGTGATGATTCGACCGACCAGGAAAAGGACACCGTGGTCGAGACCGATGTTGTCGCCGATGCTTCGCTCAGCCCCGATGCTTCGCACAACCCCGATGCCTCGCTCGAAACCGACACCGATACCAAGGAAGCGTCCGAGCCATCGTAACGCTTGGGAATGCAATTCCACCGAGCCGCTATATCTCTCTTGCTCGAAAAGAGGCCTGCTTGCTCAAGAACAGGCCTGCTGAGATCAGAATTTCAAGCTGGCTTCGATAAACAGAGCATTGTCGAGATCGATCTCGCCGCCGCTGCTTTCGAATTCAATCGAACGATTGAACGCGTAGCCCGACTCGACGAAGAAACCTCGGTTTCCCGCCTGCACCCATTCGTAACCGACAAGCAACCGTAAATCGCGGAGCGACAACTCGTCCGACATGCCGCTATCGCGTGTGACGGCCCACGTGTTCCCGCCTAGGGTGCCGCCCAGATAAGCCCATGATTCCGAGTTGCCACCGTCTTTCGAAAGCCGGCGAGCGATCCGCGGACGCGGCAACATCGCGTCGATTTTCCACTGCGGCGTGGGAGTCCATGTGGCACCGAGTGCGGGCAACAGCGGCAAGTCGGCGCGGCCCAGGTAGACCGCTCCGAAGGATAAACTCAGATCCGATCGACACTGATAATTGACCAAGCCCAAACCAAACAATCGCAATGCGTTTTCGTGGGTTGTAAAGTCACTACGAATCGACGGGGTGACGACTAGCGTCGTCGAAATCACCGCGGACCATTCTTTGCGGTTAAAAAAGGTCACGCCGGTGTTATAGAGTGTGCCAGGCAAATCGACCGAATCCGGTCCGTTCAAATGGTCGGCGCGAAAATAGGGGCGAAGGACAAGAATGTTGTCCAGACTGCCCAGTGGCACGGCGAACCCTACGCGTGCTTCTTCGAACGTGATGTCCAATCCGCCCGCCGCGTCGCCAGTGTCTAGCAAGTAGCCGCCAAGCAGTTCCGCTCCCTGATAAAAGCTTTTGCGAAATCGCTGCACGGGAGTTTCACGCAGTGCAAAGAACGCCGGGTCATACGCCTCGATCAGCGGCGACGAAGCGTTTTCAAACTCGTCTGCAAAGGCAGGCACGCCAGCAAAACTAGGCGTCAGCTCTTGCGAATGCAACGGAGACGTAGCCAACGTCCAAATCAGGGCGATGGCAGGCGAAAGCAGGCATATACGTAATCTCAGCGACATCCTGGCTCCGTCGGGGTCGGTGACTACCAGGATTAGCA
>CAXBHV010001477.1:0-2284 GCA_963974855.1 uncultured Rhodopirellula sp.
TAATTGCCGCAGTACCGTGTTGCCTAGCAGCCCTGTTCCGCCCGTCACGAATACACGCATATTCAATTCTTCTTATGTCGATAGGGTTCGGGGAGCAAAAAATTGAGTTCAAGAGTGGGCGTGTAAAGCGGTGGGATCGACAAGTGCTCCGTATTCCCTTTGCCTCAATCAAGTCAGCCCATTCCTTTTAACTATCGGCAGCAAAGCGGCTGACCTGTAAGGGGTAGTCCGAGGAAATCTGCGGAACCACTTTGGTCACGCCAGTGAGCGACCGTTTAGAGGGAGCCGCCCGGCGGCGTAGGAGTGACAGGCAAATCACAGGCCACGAGCGGGGCATGACCTGAAAAACGGCAAGATTTTGCTGCGGCAAAGCACTAGCAATGCTCGCCAGCGCGTGGTGATTCGCATTGGACTCCGACAATCCACGCTCTGGCGAGCGTAGCCACGAAACGCAAATGCTGTAATTTGCAGCCTAAGAGCTGTAATTTGCAACCTAAGAATCGTTCACGGCGTTAGGCACAGGCCTGGGGCAAGGGTTCCGCGGGGCGAGCGTTCCGCGATCGGTTTAGATGACCTTTACCTGGATTTTGCGGCGGTACTCGCCGGGGGTGTCGCCGGTTTCTCGTTTGAATACGGCGCTCAGGCTTTCTTTGTGGCCGTAGCCCGCTTTGATCGAGATTTGCTCCAAGGTCATGTTGGTTTCATGCAGCAACTGTTTCGCTCGCGCGATTTGCGTTGCCGTGATTTGCTCGTGTGGCGTTCGGCCGAGTTCTTCGCGGAATCGACGCTCGAGTTGACGGCGTGACAGATTGGTCAGTTCCGCAACGTCCGCGACGTTGATCCCGCTGCAGGCGTGTTGGCGGATGAATCGACAAACCCGCGCCAATTCAATGTCATCCACCGCAACGACTTGCGTCGACATTCGTTCGGAAACCGACGTCGGAGGGACGGATTCAATGTCTTGCGTCGGCGGATTTCCAGATAAGATGTTGTTCATGATTTCTGCCGCACGGTATCCCACTCGCTCCGCATTGGGGCGAACGCTCGAAAGCGTTGGGTCACACAGTAAGCAAATTGCGTCGTCATCATCCACGCCGATAACGCCAAGGTCATCAGGCACGGCGATCTCTAAGGTTTGGCAAGCGTTCAAAACCTGCTGTCCACGAATGTCATTGCAAACAAACAAGCCTGTGGGACGTTCGAGTTGATCGAGCCATTGTGACAACGGTTTGAAGTCGGTCATTCCGGCAAGTTCGAGGCTGGTAAGCTGACTGCTTGGCTTTCCTTCGGACTCGTAGACCGACAGGGGGCATCCCGATTGATTTACCAAATCTCGGAACGATCGAAGCCGCGCATCGGAGTAGGCTGCGAATCGAAAACCGCAAAAGGCGAAACGGCGAAATCCTCGATCCCAAAGATGTTGAAATGCCAGTTCTGCGACTCGCTGATCATCGGTTCCGACCTGAGGGACTCCCGAGAATTTTCGGTTGCAGCGAACATCAATAATCGGCACGTTTAGGTTGCGCAGCGGCTCGATCGTGTGAGTGTCCACTCGTGCAATGACGCCGTTGATTCGCGAGGATCGCATCCAATCTGGCACCGCTGAATCCAATGTCATCTCTTGATGGAGCAAGGACCAGTCGGCTTGGGTGCGGGCATACAGGGCCACACCACGCAGCAGTTCTCGACCGTACGCACGTGACGCCTCGACTAGCAAGGCAATTCGAGGACGCGATTTTTGGTGCATGGGGTATCTCTCCTACGGCCGGTGTCGCAAACCGCTAATGCGCTGTCGCATTTCATTCTCGATTGCTTCTGGTGATACGTTAAATTGTATGGAAAGACGCAAAATGCGCTGTCAGATTATGTTATTCTAACCTCGCCAGTGCCGCTAAGTTTCGCGTCACAAAAAAATTGTGTTGAAGAGCATCGACAAAAAGCCACCTACTGGGAAACCCATGACTGAAGACGAAACGGTCTCTGTGTCGAGTGCTGAGTTGGGCGATTCTCCTTCGCCGCCCGTGGTTCCAAAGCACTATCTGTATCCTTTCGTTCTCGTCACTACGCTGTTTGCTTTGTGGGGGTTTGCCAACGATATCACCAATCCGTTGGTGCGAGCGTTTAAGGAAATCTTTCTGATCAGCAATGAGCAGAGCAGTTTAGTTCAGTGGGCCTTCTACGGCGGTTACGCCACGATGGCAATTCCGGCTGCCCTTGTGATTCGAAAGGTTTCCTACAAGTCGGGCATTATTATTGGGTTGTTGCTGTATGCGGTGGGAGCGTT
>CAXBHV010001478.1:0-2281 GCA_963974855.1 uncultured Rhodopirellula sp.
GGGCTTGAGCGGCGTTCCGGTGTTGTGGTTGCATGGTCGCACCGAGTTTGAATTAACCGCAGGTCAACGACGGACGTTGGCGGATTATATTAAGAATGGCGGTTTTGTGATCGGCACCGCAATTTGCGGCAGCGAAGCGTTCGCCAAGTCGTTTCGCCACGAACTAGGGCAAGTGCTACCGGGTTCGGAACTCGAGACGATGCCCAGTTCGCATCGTGCGATGACCAGTGCGTACGGCGGTTTCGACATCACCTCGGTAACGATCCGCAAACCGAGTGGCCGCGGAGTCGGGCAAGCAGTGAATCGTCGCAGCGGCGCCCCGCTGTTAGAGTTTGCCACGGTTGATGGTATGGCCAGCGTCTTTTTCTCACCGCTAGACATCAGTTGTGCTCTAGAGAGCCAGAACTCAGTACAATGCCCTGGCTATCCCACCGAAGACGCAGCCAAGATCGTCGCCAACCTCGTCCTCTTCGCCCTAAACCAATAAGCAGTTTAGACTTACAGCCTGACAATGTGGGATAGGCTTCCAGCCTGTCATCAAGCACACCCTCACCAGTTTTCAATTTACAATTATCAATTTAACGTTTTCAATCGCTGCCAATCCTTCTCAGCCGTCTGCTCGTTTTTCTCTTCCACTGGCCGCATCGGCGATAGCCTGGACTCCTAAACTTTGGGTATTGACGTCGGATAATGGGGGTGAGTTTTTCTTCCGGTTGATACTGCAGTTACCTCTCCACCGACGAAGTCGGGGGAGAGGTCGAGCACGCCCTTTAGGCGTTGCTCGGGTGAGGGGGCGACCGCGCTATCGGCGAGCAATTCCGGTGCAAACGGCGTTATCGTCGCCATTGGCTTGCTCGGTCAGCCCCCTCACCCGAACGTCGCTGAAGGCTCCGTTCGACCTCTCCCCCAACGAAGTTGGTGGAGAGGTGGCAGAAAAATTGCGCAACTAAAAAACACAACAAGCCCAAAGTTTTAGCGGTCCAGCGCTAGCCCCGGTTCAGCGCCGGAACCTTGGCTAGTGCCAAAACGGCCAATTTGCTGAAAGCCTCCGGCCTAACTGCTTACTTGTTAAAAACATCTGGATTTTTGTAAGGAACAGATTGGCTCACCGTCATCCCATTCGAATTACCATGCCACTTGCATCCGAAGGGAAGTCGGTTCTATGAAAACAGCCTCGATTGATGAAAATCCAGTCGCCGAGCTCTCGGTTTACGAGCGATACGCCGCTGCCGCTAAAGCCGTCGAGCCCGCACTTTGCTGTCCGGTCCAGTACTCGACCGACTTGTTAAACGTGATCCCTCAAGAAATCATCGAACGGGACTATGGATGCGGCGACCCCACGCCCTACGTTCGCTCGGGTGAAACGGTGCTGGATTTGGGCAGCGGCGGTGGTAAATTGTGCTACATCGCAGCCCAGGTCGTCGGACCCGAAGGACGTGTGATCGGAGTCGATTGCAACCGTGAAATGCTCGGACTCGCTCGGAAACATGCACCCGCGGTGGCTCAGCAACTCGGCTATGCAAACGTGGACTTTCGCTACGGTCTGATTCAGGATTTGGCTCTCGATCTGGATCAACTCGCCAGCGAATTATCGCGGCATCCCGTGAACGATCCGGCCGGCTATCTGGCTCTTCGGCATACCGAAGAGCGATTGCGTCGCGAGGCACCGCTCGTCGCCGACGATTCAGTCGATTGCGTCCTGTCAAATTGCGTGTTGAATCTAGTTCGACAGCAGGATCGCCGCCAGTTGTTCGCCGAAATCTTTCGTGTCTTGCGTCGTGGTGGCCGCGCGGCAATCAGTGACATAGTCAGTGACGAGAATGTCCCGCAGCGTCTGCAACAAGACCCAGAGCTGTGGTCGGGGTGCATCACCGGTGCGTTTCGTGAAGATGAGTTCCTCGAGGCATTCGAGGAAGCAGGGTTCCACGGAATCGAGATCGTCAAACGACAAAGTGAGCCTTGGCGGACGGTGGAGGGAATCGAATTTCGATCCGTAACGGTTGTCGCGCACAAAGGAAAGCAGGGGCCTTGTTTTGAACGAGGGCAAGCGGTTTCGTATCGCGGCCCATTCAAGAAAGTTGAGGATGATGACGGTCACACTTATTTCCGTGGCCAACGGATGGCAGTCTGTGACAAGACGTTTAGTCTACTGCAACAAGCACCGTACACTGACATGTTCGACGCTATTGAACCACGCGAAAGGGTGCCGTTGGACGACGCCAAGCCGTTTGATTGTCGGCGAAACGCAAGGCGGCATCCACGCGAAACAAAAGGACTCGAA
>CAXBHV010001479.1:0-2281 GCA_963974855.1 uncultured Rhodopirellula sp.
CGACCGGCTCAACGTACTGGATCACTGCCATTGTTTTGCAAAACTCTGCGGGATTTAGTTTCGGGGATTGCTAGATTAATCTATGGGGCACGAGCCCAGCGTCGTTTGGGAACCGGTTCGCGTTTGGCTGCGAAGTGGATTCGCTCGCTTTCCGTCCCCCCTCTTCCTTGTCCTTCAAAAGTTACATCATGCATCCATGGATCGCCGACCGCACCACTACATTTGATAGTAGCGGAATTCGTAAGGTTTTTGATTTGGCCGCGAAGCTGAAGGATCCCGTCAATCTATCCATTGGTCAACCCGATTTTGATGTCCCCGAAGCGGTTCAGGATGCAGCAATCGAGGCCATTCGTGGCGGCAAAAATGCCTACTCGCCGACTCAGGGGATCGCGCCGCTGCGGGAAGCGTTGCGGCAAGAAATCGCCGAGAAATATCCGCACGAGGATCGAGACGTCTTCATCAGTAGCGGGACCAGCGGAGGATTGATGCTGTCGATCTTGACGATGGTGAATCCAGGGGACGAGGTGATCTTTTTAGACCCTTATTTCGTGATGTATCCCGCACTATTGAAAATGTGCGGTGGGGTGCCCGTACCGGTCGACTCCTATCCCGATTTCCGCTTGGATGTCAACAAAATAGCGGCCGCGATCACGCCGCGTACGAAAATGATCCTGCTCAATAGCCCTGCCAATCCCACAGGAGTGACGGCAACCGAAGCGGAGCTGAAAGCGGTCGCTGAATTGGCAGCAGAAAAGAACATCGCGTTATTGTCAGACGAAATTTATAGTCGCTTTTTCTACGACGGTGAATTTGCGTCCCCGGCATCTTTTAACGACCAAACAATCGTGATCGATGGATTCAGCAAGAGCCACGCGATGACTGGTTGGCGGGTGGGATATGTTCACGGCCCCAGCGAAATCATCCGTACGATGCTCAAAATCCAGCAGTATACATTTGTCTGTGCCCCCCAACCGGCTCAGTGGGGAGCGCTGCGGGCTATGGAAGTTAATCTCGGTGGCCATATCCAAGATTATCAAAGCAAACGGGATTTAGTGTTCGATGCACTGTCGGACTGCTACGAAATCGCAAAGCCTGGCGGTGCGTTTTACATGTTCCCCAAAGCACCGATCGAAAGCGGGGCAAAGTTTGTCGAGCAGGCGATCGAGCGTGGACTTTTGATCATCCCCGGCAACATCTTTAGTGCCCGCGACACTCACTTTCGAATCAGCTTTGCCGCGAGTGACGAGCAATTAAAGCGAGGGATGGATATCCTGCGTTCCATGGCCGGTGCCTCGGTATAGTTCACCGAAGCATCTTGAAAAAATCCTCGGGCGACAACACGTTCCCGAGTTACGTGTTCACTGGCTGGTGAGTTCAGCCTGTATTGAACGCGGGTTAGAGATTCGCTCGCTATTCGCCATCGATCCCCGTATTGCTTCGCATCACATATTGGCGTGAATTGTGGCGAGCGTTTCTGCAGATGGTCGCAACCACTGATTCAAGCGTTTGAGGTGGCTGCGCCGCCACGTCATTGTGTTGCGAATCCGTTGTCGTTTGCGGAGTTACTTTCTCTGTGATCGTTTGCATTAGGGGATACCTATGAAGGTCGGGGATAAGTTTGTTGGGCAGATTCGTTTCGATGAGATGTCTGCCCGAAAAGTGCCATGAAATTGGAGCCGATATCGATTTATTCAAGTCGCGGCCCAAAGAGGAAATCACGAACGCGACGTTCCTAGATAAGACTATGCGTATTTGGGGAGAGCGCACCGCAAACAGATTGAGAAAAACGGTTGATTTTTTTTAACACTGACCGCAGTCGTTCTTGGTTTTGTTTCGCTTGTAATTTTCATGGGGGGAGGTCATCCTCGGCTAGGTAGTAGGTTTAATAGCATGCACGACGCCGAATGTGCTGTTGGGTGGGTTGTGAATAGTCAGGGGGGTTCGGGGAAATCAGTGCAGCGAGAGTGCTGCGTGAAACAGATGTATGTCAGATTGGTGCGTTCCAGGGGGCGTCGAAATGTTTTTGATCGAGGTAAGCTTGGCAACCGGCAATCGCATTGAGGGATAAGGAATTTCGCCTTTTACGATGCAAACGCTGAGCCATATGCAGGCAAAGCCTCTCCTTTTTTATTGCTGAAGCGGTGACTAAAGTGAGTTGCACACGAAGAAACACCTCAAGGTGCTTCCATTCTTTCACTCTCCGAAAACATGACAACAAAGATGCATCATCGTTTGATCACGATTGTCGCCCTTTCAGCTTTCTACAGTGTCTCATTTGCAA
>CAXBHV010001480.1:0-2281 GCA_963974855.1 uncultured Rhodopirellula sp.
AATACCCCTCATGTTTTATTAGTGTCAATTAGTGAAAATTAGTGTTCTTTGATCTCGTCGATGAACGGAAATCCGAAAAGGCGAAAGTGATGAAGACAATAAGTATGTATGGGATCACCCTTGGATTTTTCAGCTCGGTGTTTGCGATCGCAATGATGCTGGCGATCCCCAACATCCTTTTAGCCCACGATGATCACCATCATTGCAGTTCAGAAGAGGCTAAGGGATCAAAGACCTGGACCCTCAGTGATGAAGGTGCCTCTGGGGAGTCTTGGAGAACACTAATCAACGCTAATTGACACTAATAGAGAAGGAAGAAATTGGATGTGCGTCACCGTGTTTCTGCCCTCAATACCCCTCATGTTTTATTAGTGTCAATTAGTGTTCTTTGATCTCGTCCGTGCACGGTAAACCTAAAAGACGAAAGCGATGAAATTAAGAAGTATGGTTGGGACCACTCTTTGAATTTTTCAGCTCGGTGTTTGCGATCGCAATGATGCTGGCGATCCCCAACATTCTTTTAGCCCACGATGATCACCATCATTGCAGTTCAGAAGAAGTTAAGGGATCAAAGACCTGAACCCTCAGCGATGAAGGTGCCTCCGGGGAGTCTTGGAAAACACGAATCAACGCTAATTGACACTAATAGAAAAGAAGAAATTGGATGCGTGTCATCGTGTTCCTGCCCTCAATACCCCTCATGTTTTATTAGTGTCAATTAGTGAAAATTAGTGTTCTTTGATCTTGTTTGTGAACGGTAAACCTAAAAGGCGATAGCGATGAAATTAAGAAGTATGGTTGGGATCACTCGTGAATTTATCAACTCGGTGTTTGCGATTGCAATGATGCTGGCGATCCCCAATGTTCTTTTGGCACACGAAGGTCACCATCATGGCGACTCAGAAGTAGCCAAAGGATCAAGGACCTGGACCCTCGGTGATGCAGGTGCCCACTTGCATGGCACCTTCGTAACCGCGTCCGGTGACGACGTTCAAATCCGTCGCGACGATAACCGGCTCGTCACCGTTAAGATGGAAAGCCTGATTGCATCCGACCAAGCGTGGATCGCGAACCGGCTTGAAGCAATTGAAACGCTCAACCAGCAGCGTCAGCTACGGTTTGTCATGCAGAATCCTCCGAATTTGGAAACCAAGGCGAAGGAGAAAGCCAAGTCCATGCCATTGATCAACCAACACTTCCAACCGTTTTCGAGCACATTGAAGCTGCGTTGGGACGATGAGTATTTTTATGTGGGTTCCAACGGAATGCCAGACCATCCGATGATGATCGGAATTCGTTCCTGGCAACAACAGGTTCCGATCCCTCAAAAGTACTTTGGCGACAATGCCTGGCGAATTCCTTTGCCCCCGGTTCCTGCGAAGCAGCCAATGTCAACGAAGGGCAACTTTCTGCGTGGTGCGATCGCACTGGCGGTCAACGGTGTCCCGATCTTCAATCCGCTGAACAACCGTGGCGACGATGCACTGTTGTTCGGTGAATTGGATGAGTACGGCGGTCACTGCGGGCGAGCGGATGATTATCACTACCACATCGCTCCGGTTCATCTGGAAAAGACAACGGGCAAAGGCCAGCCGATTGCCTACGCCTTGGACGGCTATCCCATTTTCGGATACCAAGACGAGCAGGCGAGCGATTTTGCACCGCTTGATTCGTTGGGAGGCCACAAAGACGAGGCTGGTAAATATCACTATCACGCGACCAAGACTTATCCATATTTGAATGGCGGATTTTATGGTGAAGTGACGGAGCGTGGTGGCCAGGTCGACCCGCAGCCACGAGCCGAACCGATCCGCCCTGATTTGCGTCCATTACGTGATGCGAAGATCACAGACTTTACGCAGCCGAAGCCGGGAAGTTATCGCCTCGTTTACGACGTCCGCGGCCAGCAAGGGTCCGTTTCTTACACGCTTGCGGACGATGGCTCGGCAACGTTCAACTTCGTCGATACTAACGGTCGCAAAACTTCGGAAATGTACACGCCGCGTGACGATCGCCCACGCCGTGGTGCTCCGCCGCCACCACCTCCACCGCGACGCGATGGCGACAATCCGCCCCCACCGCGCGGCGGCCCCGGCAGAGTCGATCCACCGGTAGACCTATCCTCGATGTCACGAACGAGTGTTTCCGATTTTAACGTGACCAGCACTTCGGTCGACGAGAAACATTTTCTTTCAGTCGACTGTACGTGTGACGGGGCCGCGCAATCACCGGCGATCACTTGGACCGGTGCTCCCGCAGAAACGAAGTTCTTCGCGGTGAG
>CAXBHV010001481.1:0-2279 GCA_963974855.1 uncultured Rhodopirellula sp.
CACTTGATTCGGCGTATTGGATTTCCACACGGGCGGCCCCACGGAAACCGGGTTTCTTGACGGCCACCATCCGTCGATAAATTTCACTGTCTCGCGTGGCTGCTGGCTCGGAGTCTTCCCGAGGTAACAACTCCAAGTCATAAGCGATGCGCAACGCTTCAAGTCCGTCGTGCAGATTGTTGATAGGCAATCCGTCTTCATGGCCCGGCAGATCTCGAGCGAATTCGGTTGGATCATGGCTATAACGGACTGGCCCATCGGGACGTACGGCCCAGCTTGTCGCTTCGTTACTGCCCGTAATGAAGAGTTCTCCTTGCGAGGTTTTGCGTTTGAGGACGAACTGATTCGAACTGCGAACATCGAGCACCGCGCCGTCCAGGGACGGTTTGGGGGGACGTCGACGCTCTGGTGAGCTGGGATCTTGATGTTTTGGTGGGATCACTGCTTCGAGAACGGATATCAAAAACGTACGATCCATGGATAAATCGTTGGCCTCGATGATTCGATTCAATTCAACGATCGCGGCCGAGGCCGAAGGAGCATTTATGGTTTGCCACAACAGCGAAACGGCCAGCAGAACGGCACAGGCGGTCGACACCAGACCAAACGACCAGCGTTCCCACAAGCTCGATCGCGGCTTGTTGGGTAAGACAACGTACGTCGCATCATTTTCGGAAGCGACCAATTCGCTACGCAGTCGATCATGCAGCATCATGTACGAAGCAAACTGCCGGGCGTGCTTTGCATCGGACTTGATCCATTGGTTCAACTGAGCTTGCTGCTCATTTGAAAGTGAATCGTCGAGGTATCCGTGAATCAGTTCTTGATAGTCAACGCTCATTAAACGCTCGCCTCCAGCGACTTACGTTCGATGCACGCTCGGAGTTGATCCCGAAGTCGCTGCAGTGCTTTCGCGACTGAATTCGGCGTCATGTCAGTTTGGGAGGCAATCGCGGCTGGCTTCATGTCGTCTCGGTACCGCAAGCCAATCAACTTTTTCGCGCGACCGTCGAGTGATCCAAGGCAGTCTTGAAGGAAATCGAGTGCGTGCGAACGTTCTTGTGCTTCTTCATGAAACGCGATGGCAAGGCAAGCGACCGCATCGTCATCAAACACCAGCGGATCTCGGCCCCGGCGTCGCAAATACAGCCCCACCTGCCGCCGCGCGATGCCGATTGCCCAAGGGATAAATGGCGAACTGGAATCGTAGGTATGAAAGGATTCGACGACGGCGACGGCAACGTTCTGCAGCACATCGTCACGATCACGGAAATCACGGACCACCGAGGCAATGAACGCCGAGACTGCTGGCTGAGCCAAAGTCCATTGTCGGGTCGCCTGTCGGGTTGTCTCGTCCACAAAATGCTCCACAGAAAGAAATGCCTCACGTACTTACTTATCCGAGCGACCTGTTTTATGACCCACTATTTGCGAATTTTGAGAAATTCTTTTCGTTCGATGCCGTTGCGAGCACGCCACGCGAGCGCAAGCCAAGTTGAAGCCGAAGCGATCGCAGCAGTGGACAGTAAGGCACCGGGTAATGCGTGGAACCCGGCCGCTGACGCGCGAGCGGCTCACTAAATCAACAAGCCGCCAGCATCAACGTCATCGCGGACGGGGCGTGCGTATGGGTGCTGTTGGCACAAAGCTAGTTGATTTCGAGAATGCTCGCGGTGACCGTTTCCGGGGGGCGGTTGGTTGCTCCTGGTAAAGTGTTGGCAAAAAGATGGTTGGCAAAAAGATGATGCGCGGTCGAGGTGCGGCTCATTTTCCTGTCACCTTTTTTCCTGTTATCAATTACGCACCGAGACTGTCCCCAGCAGAAGATTGGCAAGAAAATGGGGGAGATAAGACAATCCCAACCGCCGTAAGGGGCCACCGCACTCGCTCGAGCACCAACATCTTTTTGCCTGAAATTTTTTTGCCTGTCTACTGAGTCCCAAGCTTTGAGGCTGCTTTCGTGAACCGCTTGACAACTTTTGCATCGACGTCATCGAGGCTCTTGTACGTCAGGTGCCGACGAAACTTGCCGCCGCCTTCGAGTAGGCCATCAGGATCGTCAAGATCGTTGCCCTTGGCGAACGACAACTGAACGTGAGCCTTGTACGGGAACACACCACAGAACTGGCCCTCCTTCTCGTTTGGCTTCAGCGTGTAGAGCGTCCCGCCGTACTTTGCAACCTTCGTCGATTTCGGAACTGCCGCCATGACGAGCGTGTCGAGTCGTTCGATCAGGCTCTGTTTCTCCGCATCGGTCATTTCTTTGTCCTTTTCAGCCA
>CAXBHV010001482.1:0-2279 GCA_963974855.1 uncultured Rhodopirellula sp.
ACCTCCGACATCCGCAGTTCCATTGGACAATTCTCGCGAGGCGGTAATGGCTCGACTGAAGTCGACGCTGTTGCAAGAGAAAAAAGAGTTGGAGGTCGACAAGATTTTCCGGGCGCTCGTCAAACTCGAGGGTTCCGACTTGCACATGAAGACCGGCCAACCTCCGATGGTGCGTGTCGGTGGCGAACTAAAGCCGCTCAATCGGCCGCCGATCGAAAACGAAGAAATGGTCAATCTGCTGATGCCGATGATGGATGACCGAAATTTGGTGATCTTCGAACAAGAAGGCGGTGCTGACTTTTCGTATCAGTGCGAAGTCGACGGCGTTCGCTGGCGTTTTCGTATCAACATGCTCAAGGCCCTCGGCAGCATCGGTTTGGTGGCTCGCCGGATCAGTAACTGGATTCCCGACTTTAAAGGTCTGTTTCTACCCGATTCGGTTGAGCATCTATGTCACCATGAACAGGGCATGATTTTGATCGCGGGGGTGACGGGGTCAGGAAAGAGTACAACGATCGGTTCGATGTTGAACTACGTCAACAGTATCTACCGCAAGCATATTCTGACGTTGGAGGATCCGATCGAGTTTATCTTTACCGAAGACAAATGTTTGATCAATCAACGTGAAGTCGGCCAGGACGTCAAGGATTTTTCGATCGGCATGAAGCACGCGGTGCGTGAAGACCCCGACATCATTCTGGTGGGCGAGCTTCGTGACGAAGAGACCTTTATGACAGCGATTCATGCGGCGGAAACGGGTCACTTGGTATTTGGGACGATCCATGCGGCAAGTGCGTCGACCACAATCGGCCGTATTTTGGACTTGTTCCCCGAAGAAATGCACAATGCGATTCGTTCGGCGATCGCGTTCAATATGAAGGGGATCATTTCGCAGAAGTTGCTTCGCAGTATTCGTCCAGGAGTCTCCCGGGTGCCGACCGTCGAAGTGATGACGTTCAGCCCGATGATTCGAAAACTAGTGCTCGAGGGCCACGACAACAAGCTTCCCGATGCGATCCGTATTGGTGCCGAAGACGGCATGCAAGACTTCACGATGAGTTTGAAACAATTGATCGATGATGAGTTGATTGATCGTCCCACCGCATTTGCGGTCGCGCCGAATAAAGAGCTATTGAAAATGGCTCTCAAGGGTATTGATGTTAAAGCGCCGGGGATTTTGTAAGCTGCGGATCTTTCCTTTCGTAACCACTTTTTTTGCCAGTCGATACCGAAATCGACTGGTCTCCACTTCACTTTTTTGACTGCATACTTTCCTCATGGCTGAACCCGAAGCTCCGATTCAACTTTGGCAAACAGTTGCACCCGTTGAATTCGTTCCCAAGATAAAGGATCGCAACGAAGCACAGGCTCTTCTGATTTCGACTCGCCAAGGTGCGGGGTATCACGTTGCCGGTGGGCAATTAGCTCACGCGATCCAATCGCGGGCGACACACATCCTGATGGATTTCTCGCAAGCCGCCTGTGCAATCCGTTACCAAATTGATGGGAACTGGGAACAATTGCCGCCGCTGGATCGCGAGACCGGCGACTCGATGCTGTACGCGCTCAAGCAGCTTTGTTTATTGAATCCGGCGGATCGCCGTAGTGCACAGACCGGCAAATTGGGTTTGAAAGTCGTCAAGGAAAAGCTCACGTTGACGCTGCAGTCGCAAGGAGTCCCCACCGGCGAACGTGTTTTGGCTCGTATCGAATCCGAAAAGATTCCCTTCGAGAAACTCGCCGACCTAGGCATGCGTGACAAGATGTTCGCCACGCTGAAGCAGAAACTCGATTCCAGTGGCAACATGGTGTTGGTGACCGCGCCCAAGGGCGAAGGTTTGACAACGACGTGGGTCGTCACCGTTAACGCCTCGGATCGACTGATCCGCGACTTCCAATCGTTTGAGGAAAAATCGCGGCCAGAGCCCGACATCATCAATATCAACCCAAACTTCTACGGAGGTGATACGGGTTTGACGATGAGCGATTTGGTCAGCAAGCTAATTTTGCGAGAACCAGACGTATTGATGTTCCCCGACATGCCTGATGAAAAATCGATGGCGATCGCGGCGCACCATGTCGAAAACACCGAAAAGAGTCTGATGACTCGGATGAATGCTTCCTCGGCGATGGAAGGGTACGTTCAGTTTGTTTCCAAATACAAGGACTCTGCCAAAGAGGTTGCAAAGCTGACCAACGCCGTGTTGAGCCAGCGGTTGGCACGCCGATTGTGCGACAATTGCAAGGTTGGTTTCGAACCGCCTCCGCAACTGTTGGCT
>CAXBHV010001483.1:0-2278 GCA_963974855.1 uncultured Rhodopirellula sp.
TTGCGGACCTACAGGCTGCACTGCCAGATTGTTCCATCACTTACAAGAACGGCGGGTAACCAAGTCGTGCAACGGAGTACAGCATCGGGCGTTTAGAAGTTGGGGGTAAAAAAGGTGTCAGGGGTAAAAAAGGTGTCAGGACTCTTTTTCGGGGTAAAAAAGGTGGTAACAGTTTAGTTCAAAAGTAGTCAATTCTTTATCGCTTCGTTGCGTCGGTCGCGATCGTTATTGTCAGTCACATACACCTGAGTGATTTCGCAGGACATCGTTAGAGTCTTGGGGGCGGGTGAGTTTGCGATGCACCACACAAGTTGACACCGCAATTTCCTGGCTCGGTTCCACCGGCGCAGCAGGGAACCTCATTATTCACGAGAGGTGTTTAATGTCGTCAAACACTCACTGAATCCAATGACATTTCGTCAAACGCAGCAAGCGAAAGATAGTAGTGACGACATCTGAACTATCGAAACTGCGAACCTTCAATGCGGCGCGTCACTTGCCCGCATAGAGGTGCTCAAGCACCTTCGTCGGAGGACGCGTAAAGAGTTCGTAGTAGATATCACTCGCGCGAACGTTATGTCGACGCGATGTTTCACCGACGGTCATGAAACTCGCCAGTCGATCTGCACCAGCTTGACTGCGACTGCCAAAGCTAACTTTGCGAACCACCACCAATGGACGCAGGGCGCGTTCAGCCAAGTTGTTTGTCGGTGGTACCTGTGGGTCGTCGACGAACACCAACCACTCGCTGTAGTGACGCAGCAAACGACCCTGAAGCGTGATCGCCTTTTCGTGCTTGAGCTCGCAACTCGACATGCTCTCCAGCTGGGCTTCCAACCAGTTCTTTTCAGCCGCCAATTTCCGCGGCGATAGGCGACCTGCCTTGCGTTCCCGATGGAACCTGCATCCGCGACGGACGAACTCACGCACGTTCGCAAAGAACCGGTAGTCCGCCGAATCCTTGTCAGTGAGTTTCTGCCAATCTCGCGCCGTACGTGCGATGTGAGCCAAGCATTTTTGCTTGGCGCCGGCGACGTGAGCAAAGTAGCCGCTGTAACAATCGGTTACCAACGTGCCGGTGAAATCATCGCACAGGATGTTGCGAGAAACTTCGCCGGCGCGGCTGGTGTTGAATTGGAAATGAATGAATTTCTCGTCGCCATGCACCCAGAAATAGGAACGCTCTCCATTGAGCGTCCAGTAGGTTTCGTCAGCATGAACCGCCCCATCGCTGCTGGCAAGCTTCTTGGCAATATCCTGGACGACCGGTTCGGCCAGTCCCGCTAACGTCTTTTCGAAACCGAGCAAGGCCGCGGGAGAAAAGCGAATTCCAAAGAATTCCTCGATCGCCACGGGCACCTTGCGGAACGTGATGCCGATCTGGATGTGCAAATAGATCGCCTTGGCTCGTAGATTCGGTCCGATTCGGCTACCGAGAATCTCGCCTTTGCCGGGTCGCTCCACAAGGCGATCGCAAGCGTCACAGCGGCAGACAACATGTCGGTAAAGTACCACTCGATAGACACCATCGAGAATATCCTCTTGAAGATGCTCATGGGGCTCTGCTCCAGAGAGTTCTCGCGTTGGCTGCTGGCAATCGGGGCAACGCTTCGGCGCGGGGACATTCAGATCCCAGTCATATTCTTGGGGTGTGGGTCGGAACCAACCGGGATGCCCTACAGGGGCACCGCGTTTTTTGGGTTGGTTTTCCACAGGCTCGGGGACAGCTGCTGCCGCGGAAGATTCCTCTTCAGCTTGCAGTTGTCGGTTGGTGGCGAATTTATTTTGGCGTTCGAGTTTCAGTTCGAGCTTGGCCTGGGCAAGTTGGTCCTGGAGTTCCACCACCCGCGAAAGCAGTTCGTCGTTCCGTTTCTCCAGCGTACGAATCGTGTGCAGCGAGTCCTCTCGGGATTGCTCACTATGGTTTGCGATCTGGACGAGGGACCCCAGCGCGGCACCGCCCAGATGCGGGCAGTGGCTCACATTGGCACAAGAGTGCTCGATTTTGGGGTAAAAGCAGAATGACATGGCACCGATCCGTGATGCCACCAATTTACCCACCGCCCCAGTTTCGACCAACAGCAGTTCCACAGGGACTAAACTGTTACAAAAGGTGTCAGGGGTAAAAAAGGTGTCAGGACTCTTTTTCGGCCCTTAGGCGACTGTTAGTCTGTTGTAGTACCTAGGCCTAAACGTGCCGACGAGGAAGTTGCGATTTACCATACCTTGAATCGAGGCAATGGATGCTGGACCATCTTTCACAAAGACGCCGACTACG
>CAXBHV010001484.1:0-2276 GCA_963974855.1 uncultured Rhodopirellula sp.
GTCCCCGCTGGGAATACCTGTTCTTCGGCAAGCCGGGAAAGGGCATCCAGTGCGGAGGGTTCAAGCGAACGAAAAAGAGGCGTCGATGCCACAAGTTCGGCAATACTTGGCAAGCTGATAATCGTCGGGCTTCGCATCAGTCGATGCATTCGCGACTCGACGTCCTCGATCTCCGACTCCACCGCCGATTCGTCCAGGACGCCATCGTGCCCGAGATGCTCAAACGCTTCACGCTCCATGTTCAGTTCGATGCGTCGAGCTAAGCGTGCCTCGCAAGCGGATGCCATTTCAGGTGTGTTGTTGCGAAAGTCTTCGATGCGTTCTTTGGCACCATGCAGGTAGCCCTTGTAAGTTTCTCGAATTGTCTGCACGACCGCTGGCGGAGCGCCCGCGAACGCGGTGAGGCTTGCGAGAACGCGTTCGGCACCCAGCGTCTCGGCGCGAGAGAGTTCAAAGACGAGTTCGACTTGGGCAAAGCCGAGTCGACTGCTGCGCAAAAAACTCACCCCCTGGGTA
Organism: uncultured Rhodopirellula sp.; assembly: GCA_963974855.1. GTDB lineage: Bacteria > Planctomycetota > Planctomycetia > Pirellulales > Pirellulaceae > Novipirellula. The sequence goes on from CAXBHV010001484.1 coordinate 517, forward strand.
ACGCGACTCGAGTGGATCTCGGGCGTACGCACCACAGGTGGTTTCAGGTCTCCGCGATCGAGTCGATCGAGATGGGCATCGATTTCGTGGGTCATGATTCGCACCGCACGTGCACTCAGCGTGCCTAGTTCGAAAGCCTCCCAGTACGCACGCCGCTCTATCGTCAATACTTGCCGCCAATAGCTGACCGCGCGTTCGGATTCGGGCAACAGAGTAAGAAGTTGTTCAAGACTTTCGATTTCGGACGCGAGCGCAGCGCGTCGATCGACGAGGCGGCTTTCCACCTCACGCCAACGCACCGTGCGAAGATCACGCGACGCAGACAACTCCTCCAATGACTCGCCAACTTTGGCAATCGCTTGTGACCGCGCCGTTAGACGCGCCAACTGTTCTGTCGGAGGAATCTCGGCGAATCCCAAGCGGGCCAGGAACCAGCCGATGGTTGTCCCATTGATCAAGATGGTCAACAGCACAACGCCGACGGAAACCAGCAAAATCTGGTGTCGTAGCAAGGGAGCGACGGCTTCGTTCTGCGAGACCGCCAGGGCAAGTGCGAGTGAGACTGCGCCACGCAGGCCGCCCCACGCGATCAGCGTGCTGTCGGATGTTGTGATGCCTTCGGAAAGTCGTGTGTTGATGGGCTGGGTCGCAAAGACCAACACGAAACGGATCGCCATGATGCCAACCCAAGCGAGCACGATCAGGACGAAGTCGCTGATCTCGGCAGTCTTGATCGCCGGAGCCATGGCGAGTCCGACTAAAAAGAAAATCAAGGTGTTGGCAATGTAGCCGAGCATCTGCCAAAAACGATGCAAGAAATGTGCGACCTCGGGACTGATTTGGGTGCGGCCCCAACCACTCATCCACAATCCTGCGACCACCACCGCTGTAACGCCCGAAACGTGAAAGAATCCTTCGCCGACGATCATGCATCCGTAGGCGAGCACAAGCGTGAGGGTGATTTCGGTAAGAGGGTCGTTGAACACGCGTCCGATCCAAGACGAGATCGCCCAGGAAAGCGCGACGCCAACAAGCAATCCGCCGAACGACACGCGGATGAACTCGAACAGGGCAGAGCCCACGCCGATCGATTCGGTTGCCCCAGTCAGCAACGTCAACAGGATCGAAAACACCACGATCGCGGAGGCATCGTTAAGCAAACTCTCTCCCTCGATCAACACCCCGAGTCGCTTCGAGACCCCCAGCTCGCTGAGGATCGCAACCACGGCGACTGGATCGGTTGCACTGATCAGCGCCCCAAACACCAGTGCGGGCAACCATGCCCATCCCCAAGTCGAACCAGTGAGCACAATCATCAGGCCGGCCGTGGCAACGGTCGCTAACAACAATGCGGGCACGGCCAGGACCAGGACGGCACCCGCGTTCTTGCGAAATCGATGCACTTCGAGATTGAACGCCGATTCAAAGACCAACGCCGGGACGAACACAAAGATGATCAAGTCGGGTGAGATTTGGCCTGCGGCACCGATCAGCAAAAGCAAATCGAAGAGCAAACCACGCTGCTCGGCGTCTTCGGAATGCGTTGCCAAATTTTCGTGAGCGCCGCCAGCGACATGCTCCGCAACGTGACTTGGCCCATTTGCCGCCGGGTAATTACCGATGGTGGCTTCGATGGCGAAACCTGCTGCGAGCCCGATCAGCAGCATGGCGATCGTGTAGGGAAATCGCACGCGGCGCAAGACCAGTCGCACCGCAGCGCCGATGGCGAGCGCGAGACCAAAAATCAATACAACAGTAAA
>CAXBHV010001485.1:0-2275 GCA_963974855.1 uncultured Rhodopirellula sp.
GCAGGCAATTGCTCATCGTGATACGGTTGTTGCTCAACATTCGCTACTTCGACACGCTATCGCACGTATGCAGAAAGAGCCTGACCGCTACAGCATGGCTGAAATCAAATGGGTTGCAACGTTGAAGGTCGCCAACCTACAGAAACAATCCGAGGGTTTAGCAAAGACGATACGCGAACTCAACGCATCGATTCAAGAAACCAACTGGAAATCGGAATTGGAGGAATAGCGAAACATTGAACACGGGTCTGGGCGAGCGTCAGACCCCGGCACAGGGCCAGGGGGTTGAAAACATACTGGGCCTGTTACAACGCGCGGCGGGCAGCGCAACCTATTTACAAATTCGCCCATCACAATTGAAAACTTAAACCCGGCCTAACCGTCGGTTACAATTTCTCTATCACCACCAGACGCTGACGGACCCACCTTCAATTAAATGATTCAATGGAGAACTAGATTTGATTGGACTTTCGGTCATTAAAACCGCATGTTTCGGCTTGCAGAATCTTAGTGACGGACGTTGTCAAGGCTACTTCTCCAAGATCCCAATTTCTGCAACGGTCGCGAAATCGCCTGCTTGTCCGCTCAAGACTTTTAGCTCAATCGCACGAACATCTTGCTTCTTCGTGAAGCGGATGTCTTGGCGGCGATCAGTATTTTGCATGACACCGGCGGCAACTTGCTGCCATTGAACCCCGTCTTCGCTAGCGGACAATTCGTAGCGAATGATCCGTCCATTTGCTGAATCTTGCCGCGGCAGCACACTGATTCCGGCAAGTGGCTGGGGCGAGCCAAAATCGATTTTCAGGGTATGCGGTGGTGGATCGACGCCTCCCTGCCACTTGGTGTGCCAGAAGGTATCGGGGTTGTTGTCGATCGCATGATTCACCTCGCCTTCGCCTGATTGGATGCTGGATGCGGTTGCCGTCCATTTTGACTTGTCGACTTGCTTTGCGAAGACTCGTTTGATCTGGACCCCAGGAATCTCGGTTTCAGCGGCATTCACGCTCGCGATCACCACGCCGCCGTTCACTAAGTTAAAGCCGTCATCCGATACTTGCTTTTGACCGTCAATTGCGAAATTGAACAATGAACCACTCTTCGTTGGGTGAAAGCTGAGGTTTCCAGCATTGTCGCGTGAAACCGTCAGGGTACCGCCCAATTTCGCTCGCTGGCGAGCCGCTTCACTAGGATCGACACCTGCGGTGATTGGCCGGATCATGAAACGCAAGTGCTGAGTGCCATGAACTCGATACTCCGTCAAACAGGACGGTCCACAACTGCCGCCGCCGATCCCGGTTTCCGCTGCGTCGATCGTCAAAACGATGTCCTTGCGAGTGGGGATTTCATGCGGATGGCGAACTCCGGTCAGCCCTTCGTCGGTGACATGCATCGCACTGAAACTAATCGGAGTCTCCGAGGTGACCACGAAGCCATTCCCGTCGTCATCAGCAAGTGATGTCCAATGCACGTCCGATCGTGATCCCATAAATTGTGGCTTGGCATAATCAACGTACATCTCCGTTGCCGTCGTCTGATAGCGACCGATTGCTTGCCCCGTCTTACGATCAACATAGTTCTCCGATGGGCCGCGACCGTAGTAGGTCAGACGCTCAAATTTGGGATTCGCAAATAGTCGCATTCCAGCTCGCGGCAGCACCAATTTATCTTGGTTCGGTGAGATCACGGTGTCGATCGCGACGCTGCCATCGGAGAAAAACGTATAGGCACACGAGCTTTCGACTTGAAAGCCGCCTTTGCCCTCGCTGACGTAGTCGACCGTGAACTGCCGATAGTTCTTGGCTTGGGCCGTCTGACGCACCGAGGTCGCGGTGTGCCGCAGATCATCCAGACCAGCACCTCGCCATTGCCCCGACGCATAACCATCGTTGTCGCCAGCGGCCCGGTAGAGATTCGGTAGCGGGCCTTGTGAATCCGAAAGTATTTCGCGTCCGTGATAGGCTAGGCTTGTGATCCGTCCGGATGCTTTGTTCAAAACAACCGAGAAGTCCTTGCCCTTTATTTCAAACGCGACATCGGACTCTTGCATGTCAACGACGCCGTCGGGATCGAGGACAGTCGCCGGTGTGCTGCCGAGTGAGAATTGTTTCCAAGCGACCTCATGGCCTTTGTCGGCCCAAGCGGTTTTATGTTTTAGGATCAGTGAAACCTTCAATTGATACTCGGAGCCTGGGACTTCGCTGAGTATTGGAAGCGAATCGAGTGTGATCGTCGCTTCTTTCCATGGCTCAATCGATGGCGTAGGAACTTGCCC
>CAXBHV010001486.1:0-2268 GCA_963974855.1 uncultured Rhodopirellula sp.
GTCTTGAGGCGTATCAAACCGATGGTCGGCGAATGTTGTTGTTCGTGACAACGTGGTGTTCGGTTCTTGGGCGCGGCATGGGTAAGTACCGCTTGAACAAAGCAAGAACGCAACTGAAGCAGCAGCAGGAAAAAGCCTCAAAGGCATTGAGCGCCGTGTAGCCCTCGACAATGCCTCATTCGACGTCGATTCCATAATCTTGTGTTAGTCTTCGCCGTTTGGGTCCTGGTCAACCGCAGTCCTAAACGGAATATATCAAATGAGAGGTTCTGAGAATATGTCAAAGCGGTCTGGCCACTTCGATGGGGACACTGGCATCTGAGAAACCGAGGCGATTCAAATCATTGATGCCGCACGTGCGAGAGGTTGGACGCCATCGATAGCTAAGTCGATGACAAACCCTTTACGGTCGGTTTTTAGAGAGCGTTCCTTCACGCACACGTCCATTGTCAGGAAAGAATTCTTGATGCAGAACACTCCATCACAATCCCCGGATTCGCTGGAGGACTCTGCGGGGCGTTTGCGAACGCGTGCTGCGGCGAAAACAACAGTCCCAGCAAAATAAGCTTGGCCGCCAAGAAAGTCGCTTGGCAACGGATTCGGAAGCCGGCTAACATGAATATCTCCAGCAAACTACGGTCGTGAGTCCTCTCTTTCTTGAGATACCAGCCGGCTTTGGTTCAACCGTTAAACGATCCGATCAAATCAGCGTTTCCTCAAGTTTTACGAAAAAGAACAAAATTGAAAAATTGCGCGATCGATACGTTCTTGAAAGTCCTCTAATACATAGTGTCTGGTTGTGTATCACTTCATCTTTACCTGCCTGGAGTTCATTCATGCTGAACAATTGTTCCGATGGATCTTTCCTTCGTTGCATCCAGGAGTAGCAAACGGACATGACCGTCAGCACCGATGACGACGCTGCGCCGAACCTGGAGCAGTACCGCGGCTATCTGAAGCTGCTCGCAGACCTGCAGTTGAATCCGCGTTTGCGAGTCAAGGAAGCATCGTCGGATATCGTGCAACAGAGCATGCTGGACGCCCACCTTGGACTTGCGGACTTTCGCGGCAAGACCGATGCGGAGTTGCGAGCTTGGCTGAAAATGATTCTGACCCGCAACTTGCTCACCGCCGCAAGACGCTATGGGACCCACAAACACGCCGCTGGACGTGAAGTTTCTCTGCAGAATCAGATGGAAGAGTCTTCCGCTCTATTCCATCGCCAGTTGTTTGCCGACGAGGCATCTCCCAGTATGAAGCTGATCAAACAGGAACGTTCTGAGCAACTCGCTGCAGCGTTGCTGCGACTGCTCGATGACGAGCAGTCTGCCGTCGTTTTAAAGCACTACCACAATTGGTCCGTCGCAGAAATCGCTCAGCATCTCGGCAGGACCCAAGAAGCCGTGGCCGGATTGCTGCGGCGAGGTTTGAAAAAGCTACGTGAGCATTTGCGAGAGGAAATGTAACGATGCCAAGCACGATACCAGACGGTGACGAGCGCGAACGCCAACTTGATGCAATCATCGCTGAGTACTATCGCTCGTCCGATACCGATGGACCTCCCGATCAGAACGCATTCATCCTTCAACACCCCGATTTTGCGGCGGAGCTTAAAGAATACTTTTCGGACGCGAGGTTGTTCCATGCCGAGGACGGTTCCACGCCGCCAGATACCCTGCTTGGACCTACAATCATCGATACGCCTCGACCAGTGCAGTCAGCTTCCAAGCAAGTGGTGCGATACTTTGGCGAATACGAGATTCTGGAGGAACTTGGGGCTGGAGGCATGGGGGTTGTCTACAAAGCTCGACAGAAGAAATTGAGTCGGGTCGTCGCCCTAAAGATGATTCGATCCGGCGAATTAGCGAACTCATCGGACGTGCAGCGATTCGAAGCCGAAGCCAAAGCAGCAGCGAAGCTGTCGCACCCAGGAATCGTTTCAGTTCATGAAGTGGGCGTCCACGACGGGCATCACTTCTACACGATGGACTATGTCGAAGGCGGCAATCTATCTCAGTTGCATCGAGATAAACCGGTACCAGCAAAACATGCTGCGAAGCTTGGCCGTCAATTAGCTGAGTCGATGCACTACGCTCACCTGAAGGGAATTATTCATCGTGACCTGAAGCCAGCAAACATTCTGTTAACCGTTCACGGTGAACCAAAAATCACTGACTTCGGACTTGCGAAACGCGTTCGCGTCGATGACGAGTCCCAGGCTTCCACGATGACCGAAAGTGGTCAGATTCTGGGCACAGTCGGCTACAT
>CAXBHV010001487.1:0-2265 GCA_963974855.1 uncultured Rhodopirellula sp.
TCTTGTTCACAATGGGACTCGTACTGGTTCCGGAGGAGACTCTTTGAAACTTTTGAGCCAGTTTTAGTCTCCGGATTCCCCCACCGGAACCTTTGCTAACCAACAATTAACACGCTCTTAACAAAACTCGGCATTCACGCATTAGGGTGGCTAAATGCGCTGGATCGGTGTAATTGCGGGTGTTTAGATCGCGTTAATTACAGCGTCACTCGGCGAATTATGAAGAGGAAACGGGGCCAACTGAGCATGGAGCTTGCCACGGCGTTTCTGTTTGCCGAATCGTTGCTTCGAAGTCGAGCGAGTCTCGATTTCGACTGTTTGCTGCGGCTAGTCGTGCCGCTCTGGTAATCCAAAGAGCAACGCTGGAGACCCCGACACATCCAGAGCCCCCGATCTACAGGGTCATCAAGATGTCCAGCATCTCGGTCGCGGTGGAGATGACGCGAGAGGACGCTTGGAAGGCGCGTTGGTATGCAATTAGTTTGATCGATTCCTCATCGATGTTCACGCCCGTAATCGCGAGATGCTGGCCTTGAAGCGTTGCGTAAAAATCTCGCAATCCATCCGCTTCACTCCCTTGCAAACTAATTTTTTGAGCCATTGTGGCAATTGTCGATTCGTAGATGCCACGCACCGATCGACCTTCGAGGTCATCGACGGGGCGATCGACCAAGTCGAGCATTCGCGACAGCACTTCAGTATCTTCACCGATGCCACCCGCGCTGATGGCTAGAAAGTCGCTATCATTTTTAAGCGACTCGCTAACATTGATGTCCAAGGCACTGCGGCCCACGAAGAATGTGTTGATGCCGGTGGCAGCCAGAAAACCGCTGGTGTCTTCACCAAAGGTGAATGTGGACGCAGGCGAGTCTGAGAGAATTTCAATTTGTCCGCCACTCGTTACCGTCGCCGAAATCCCCTCAATCGCGTCGATATCCGCGACGATCGAACTGATCGTCGAATCGGTTACCTGTCCTAGATTCTTCACTTTAATGCGATGCGTCGAAATCACATCGCCCGACTCATCGACCACATTCATGTCGAATGTGCCGTTTTTGGGTGTCCATGGTAGCCCCGCGTCCGGAAGCGGGACGTTTGCGTTCCCCTTGGAACTGGAGAGCAGTTGTCGATATCCCTCGCGACCCTGGCCTTGCGAATGCACTTCATTGACACTGCGGATCAAAGCCGAAGCCATGCGGTCGATCCCAGTGATGTATTCTCCAAACACCCCGTCGCGAGCTTGCATCGTTGCGGCTAGCTGACCGCCGGTCACGTCCAACGGCGAATCCGTTTCGGTGATGCGTATCTCTAGAGCACCCCGTTTTTCGCTGTAAACGCTAGCGACATCACGGCTGATTCCATCGTTGACGAGATAGTCCCCTGCCACGAAAACGGAGACGGCACCACTTTCCTGTTCTTGGATATTCAGGTCGACGTACTGTGCAAGTTCTTCGAGGTCTCGGTACCGTTGGTCCCGCAGTCCGGTGGCGTCGCTTTGGATTAACCCTCCCCCTTCGATCGTAGCAATCTCGAGGTTCAGTTTTGCAATCCGCGTCGTCAACCGATTGATGTCATTGGCGACATCTTTCAGTTCACCGTCCCACGCTTGTTGTCGGTCAGAGGCTTTGCTGCGAGCACCACGGATGTTATCCGCCAGCGTTTGCCCTTGCAGAATCACAAACTCACGAAGCGACGCGTCACCAGGTTGCGTGGACAATTCCTGGACCGCGTTGTTGAACAGCGAGAATTGTTGACTGAGTCCGGTATTATCAAGATCGGTCGATAATTCTTCGAGCTGAGCATAAGCTTTTTGAAGCGTTTCGGCGCCGGACAATGCTGTCTTGGCATCAATCATCCGTTCAAAGAGGGCCTCGTCCACGACCTGAACAATGCCGGTGGGGCGAACCCCGTGGCCTTTGATCAGGTTGCCTTCGCGAACCGCTACCGCAGACGCTTGCTGTAACTCCTGGCGAATATAGCCAGGCGTATTCGCATTAGCGACGTTGTTTCCCACGACCTGGAGGCCGATTTGAGCCGCATCGAGTGCGCCTTTGGATTGCTGAATTGTGCCGAGGAGGCCCATACCGATGTCTCAATAGACCGAAAGAACCGTACTATCAGTCTTTCATCGGCATCCCCCTACGCACAGTTGACCTAATCGTCAAAACCGGATCGTTATCCGTGATGATAGCATCACGATGCTGCGGCACCTATTGGGTCGGAAGTTGTCCCAATGTCGCCGGATGTCTCCGACATCCGTGTTCT
>CAXBHV010001488.1:0-2264 GCA_963974855.1 uncultured Rhodopirellula sp.
CCGGCAACGAATTGGATCCCGAGTTTGTGATCGAGCTGAAGTCACCGGTGAAGCTGCTCGGAGGCGATCCGTTGCACGGTGACACCGCAGCAGCCCACTTGAAAGTCCAGTCCGATTCGATACCGACGCTGCAATTCGATCTGGATGTTTCCGCATCGGGGGCTAGTGGTAGCGGGCATTACGGCGCTTTAGCGGTCGATTTTTCGGATCTGACGATTGCGAGTGCGACATCCAATGTTTCGGCTTCATTGACGCTGGAACCTGCAACGGTGGGGCAATTGTGGGGCGGTTTGGGCAACCCATTCCCTTGGTTAGTGAACGACCAAGTGAACTTTACCAACTCGCTCGATCTAAACATGAAGCTGCAACCAGTGCCCGCGATCACGGGAGTCAGTAGTGGGCTGAAAACCGATTTCGATGTCGATATCAGCAACCTCTACAACGTGCGTGACAATATTGAAATCGTCGCACCAGTCATTCCTGGGGTGGATGATGTCCAGAGTCTGCTTGTTGCCGTCGAGCACCTCACGCTCGCCGATATGTTTGACTATCTCGATTCGGTGGGCGATTACCTTGTCGAACTTCAGACGCAATCGAAGCTTGCGGATCGGTTGCCGGGCTTCTCGAAAAGTCTCGGAGAGTTGTTTGGTTTTGGCAACGCGTTCCAGGCTCGTGTGCAAGAGCTAAAAGCGTTGCCCGAGGAACTGCAACCCAAGTCGCTGCAGTCACTTAATGCTCAATTGTCCGCGCCTTTGGAAGGAGCCTCGCTGGTTGCTGGGTTGAGTTTCGATGCAGCCAACAAGCACTTGATGCTCGGCTTGCATCTTGATCTCGACGCGATCAGCACGACGCTTCCGGTTTCCTTGGATTTGACCAAGCTAGGACTCGATCTGACCGCTCAGGGGCTGCAAAAGGTCGCTGCGATCGTCGATACGCTCAGTGCTGCCCCGATGCAAGTTGATGCCGATGGGGTCGTTGAGGTTAGCCTTGGTATTGATTTGTCCGATCCAAATGCTCCATCGCCGTTTCTAGCGGGAGCCGCTGGATCAGGTTCGGGCACCGAAGCCTCGTTTGACATTCAAGGCGTAAACGATGATGCGTTGACCTTTACCACGCTGCTGGGCAGTTTGCCCGCTCAAGTCATTAGTGGTTATGTGATTCTGGACGCTGACGGAGCAGGGGCCTCTACCGCGCCGGCCACCTACACGGTCGACCTGCAAACAAACGCCAATTTGACGACGCCAAGCGAAGCGAGGAACGCTGCTTCGGCTACGTCGACGGCAATCCAGGTGGCTGGTGAACTGGATGCCCAATTTGAACTAGCCTTTCCTGAGCAAGTGATCCCCAGCGATGCGCCCACAACGGTGCCGTTTATTACCGCTGGGGTCAGCAACATCAACGCTCCCGCCGGCGGAAGCAGTTCGCTCACGACTAACCTTGTCGGCGGCGACGGTAACTGGCCCACATTCGAAGATCTGACCAAGAATTTCTCGCTCTCCGACACGATGGATGGCTTCAAGCTTGGGTTTTATGACCTGTTTACCAAGCTTGACGCGGCGCTAGACACCTCGCTGTTGGGGAACGAATTGCCGTTGGTCGGCAACCAATTGGCCGAAGCCGCCGATTTTCTGTTGCAGATGCGTGACTCGGTCGTCGACAACTTGAATTTGTATGGCAAGTCGATTTCGATCGACTCGGTGCGTCAAGGCATTTTTGACGCGTTTGGTCCCGGGGGCTTCGATTGGCTACAAAACGACCCCGCGTCCGGCGACAGTGTCGTCAACATCGACGATGTCAAAATGGTCACCGATTCGGTGACGGTCGAGGGACGCGAACTCGTCGTCGGAGTCGAGTTTCAAATGGACTTGGTCGCTCCGACGGAAACACTCGAGTCCCCTGTCGATCTCGATCTGCTGTTGCCGGGATTGGGGTTAGAGATCGACGCGCTTGCTGATGTCATGTTTGGATTTCACTTGCCGTTGTCGGTCGGTGTCAGCATTGCGGATGGTGTTTACGTCGACGTCCAGCGTGCCAATGATTTAGAGATTGTCCTGGACATCGCATTGCCGCAAGCGGCCGTGTCGATGACGGGCGACCCTCAATTGACCTTCACCAATCCAGTGACCGGAGCACCCAAGATCAGCCGTGACCGCGGCAACTGGATCCTCGATGGATTTCGCGCTGGTCAACTAATCGAGGTTCGTCATTCGGACGGCAACGACGGCCAGTATGTGATTGCCTCGATCGATCTGTTCGGTTTGGAA
>CAXBHV010001489.1:0-2262 GCA_963974855.1 uncultured Rhodopirellula sp.
AAGGTGGTGATTCGTATTGGCCGGCAACCATCCACGCTCTGGCGAGCGTAGCTACAAATCGTAAATGCCGTAGTTTGCCGTCTCTAAATGCTTCACAGCGTTACGGCAAAGGGCTCCAGTAGCATCAGGCAGTGCCCAGGTACCTTTCATGTCATTAACGTTGGTTTGCATTGAAAATTGGGATGCTTGGGAAAGAACGATTACATATTAAGTTTGGCGAGGTATTTATCGGGATCAGCGAGCAGTTTGTCTTTGCAGCCGTCGCAGCAAATCCAAACGGTCTGCCCCTCTACTTCCATTTTCTCGGGCTCACCCATCACGCCGAGCATTTCGCCGCTGACGGGACAGAAATGCTGCTTCATGATACTCATGCGGTCCGCTTCGGGCATGTCCGCAATTGCGGCCATCATCTTGTCCATGTCGCTTTGCCCTGCGGGGATTTCCTCAGCTGTTGCCTGCGATCCATGGGCGGAGTGATCGTGACCGTCCATGGCGTGATCGTCGTGGTCCATGTTGTCGTGATCCATCTCAGCCGCTGGTGGGGCCGTCGCTTCACTATCGGTTTCGGTCACGTCGGAGGGATTGCAGCCGACTAAACCGACAAAGAGAAACGCCATTGCGGCGACCGGAAGGGTCCATTTCACAAGGGACATGGTACTTGGCTCCTGAGTATAGGAAGGAATGATTCGAATTCTCAATTGCGTGGTTGGATGCTCGCGAGCGTGCCGTTCTTCACGAATTTTGCTGAAATTTCGGAACAGACCGAGCGAGTACCGCGTTTCTCATAAAATCAGGGGAAACTGTGAAGAAAACGGCATGCCATCGCATCAAACGTGCGTCAGGTGAGTCGTGTTCGAGCGACTAGCTCGACGTTCGCCCTGTGACCGATTTTTCTGGCGCTGACTGTGAGCAAACCGAGGCAAGCGACAATAAGACGATGAACTGCACGGAAATCCAAGAACTGCTTTCGCCCTACTACGACGGCGAACTTCCGAGCGACGCACTCGCGTCGGTTGCTGAGCACGTACGGGGATGTGCGTCCTGCGCTGAGGTGCTGGCTGGATACGGAAAATTGAGCGAGTCGTTCTCGGCGGATCCGGCGGGGGCTGTTTCCGAGGATATTTGGGCGAAGATCGTCGACGAGTTGGATCGGCCCGATGAGATTCAGGATAAGTCGAAAGTCTTGACGATTTCCGCGACTATAGAAGCTAAGCGACCTTGGCTAACCAGGGCGACTTATCAGCGTTTGGCCATTGCCGCGTCGATGCTATTCGTTTTAGGTTTAAGCATCTGGCTCCACCGTCAGGATGCCATAACGGACATGCACGACGGCCATGGAGCAGAATTCGTAGCGACGATGGATTATTACCTGGAGGTGTTGCCAGAAAATCCGGACCAAGCGGAGCAGTTCTTGCTGGATAAGTACGACGGTAAGTTGGTTGCGCCAGAGCAGGCCATCAGCTTGGTTGGCTATCGTCCGACCGTCGCCAACGGGCTTCCAGAGGGTTATACACTGGTTTCGACCAGCGTGTTAAAAATGCCTTGTTGCACGTGTGTGAAAGCGGTCTGTAAGCGAGCCGATGGTTCAACGCTTGTTCTGTTTGAACATGATGATGAGAAGGCCGCTTGGTTTGGTGAGCGTCCATCGAGCATGGCCATGTGCGGCGACAAAGAGTGTTGTCTAGTGGACTTGGATTCGAGTATCGCCGCGACGTGGCGAGAAGGTACGCGCAGTGTGACGGCGGTGGGGGCACGGGATCAAGCTGAGGTCGCGTCATTGGTCAATTGGTTCAAGAGGGGCTGATCGCTCCTCATAAGGATAATCGAAGATGAAAGATTTTCTAAAACGGCTTGTCACACAAGCTTGGTTCTTACAAGCGATTGCGTTTCTGGCAATTGGCTTCGCTGCGGCTTGGTGGTTGCGTGGACCAAACGCGTCTCCGGAATCGCTGCCAACAACGACGACCGAGGGGTCAAGCGGCGATGCCGAAAAAGCGTCGATTTGGACGTGCAGCATGCACCCGCAAATCAGGCGTGACGGTCCTGGTGACTGTCCGATCTGCGGGATGGATTTGGTGCCGGTCAAGAAATCCGCCGGAGGTATCCGCACGGTCTCGATCAGCAAGAATGTTCAGAAGCTAATGAATGTGCAAACGGTGCCCGTTGGACGGAAATATGTGACTGCCGATGTCCGCATGGTCGGAAAAGTTGACTACGACGAAACGCGTCTCGCGTACATCACCGCTTGGGTATCCGGTCGCC